>NZ_JRJB01000009.1:0-107468 GCF_000760615.1 Lactobacillus sp. wkB10
GCTTTTTAGCAATCCGGCTTAGCTCAGTTGGTAGAGCGCTTGACTGTTAATCAAGATGTCGTCAGTTCGAGTCTGACAGCCGGAGCGAACAGAGAGAAAAGAGAACCTGCGGGTTCTCTTTTTTTGTATGTTTATTAAGCATAAAGTGTTAGTCTTAATATATTAGAAAAATGTTAGGTAATGGTTAGAAAATGTGACACAGAGCCTGTTTCACGGTACAATATTAACGGATACATTTTATCTAAAGGAGGAAATCTCATGGTAGGAATTGTTTTAGCCAGCCATGGTGGATTTGCCGATGGAATTGCGCAGTCTGCGCAAATGCTGTTTGGCGAACAAGACAATTTTGCTCATGTCATTTTGAAGCCCGATGAAGGGCCTGATGATATAAGAAGCAAAATGGAAACAGCAATTACTTCATTTGAAAATCAAGATGAAGTTCTGTTAATAGTTGATTTATGGGGAGGTACGCCATTTAATCAAGCAAATGCTTTGCTTGAAAAACATCCAAATTGGGCGGTTGTTACTGGTATGAATTTACCAATGGTTGTTGAAGCACTTACGCAGAGAATGACCAATACTGAAGCTTCAGCTCATCAAATTGCCACAGCGATTGTTGAGCCGGGTAAGGATGGAATAAAAACTAAACCTGCTGAATTAATGCCAAAAGGTTCTACAGAAATGAAAAAGGGATCAAATTCTGAAAATAAAGAGAGTAAGAAATCTATTCCTGAAGGTACTGTCGTTGGTGACGGTCATATTAAGTTTGTTTTAGCTCGGATCGATTCCCGATTGCTACACGGACAAGTTGCTACTGGCTGGATACCAACCATGCACCCTGATCGAGTTATCGTTGTTTCAGACAGTGTAGCAAAAGACGAAATGCGTAAAAGCATGATTCGTGAAGCAGCTCCTGCTGGTGTTAAAGCTCATACTGTTCCGTTGAAAAAGATGGTAGAGATCGCTAAGGATCCCCGTTTTGGTAACACACATGCCTTACTGCTTTTTGAAAATCCAGAAGATGTTTTAAAAGTCATAAAAGCAGGCGTTGACATTAAGACTGTCAATGTTGGATCAATGTCCTATAAAGTAGGCGATGTCAATGCTAACAATGTATTGTCCATGAATCAAGAAGATGTTGATACTTTCCACGAACTTGCAAAAATGGGAATCAAGTATGATGTGCGTAAAGTTCCAACTGATAAAGAGGGCAATATGGAAGCTATTTTAAATAAAGCTCAAAGTTTGCTTGATGAACAAAACAAGTAAGAGAATAGGAGTAAAAAATGAACGCTATTCAAATGATTTTAGTTGTCATAGTTGCCTTCCTTGCAGGTATGGAAGGCATCTTGGACCAATGGGAATTCCACCAACCATTGGTTGCTTGTACACTAATCGGCCTGGTAACCGGTAATCTGGTTTTGGGTGTTATCTTAGGTGGATATTTACAAATGATTGCCTTAGGCTGGGCTAACATTGGTGCTGCTGTTGCTCCTGATGCTGCTTTAGCTTCAGTAGCTTCGGCTATTATTTTGGTGCAAAGTGGACAAGGAACAAAGGGTATTGGTATGGCTACAGGTATTGCGATGCCATTAGCTGTTGCCGGACTATTTTTGACTATGATTGTGCGGACAATTTCTACTGGTATTGTGCACATTATGGACGCCGATGCTAAAAAAGGTAATTGGCGTAAAATTAATATGTGGCAATGGATCGATGTTTGTCTGCAGGGATTGAGAATCGCTATTCCAGCTGCATTGCTGTTAGCTATTCCAGCATCGACTGTTAAATATTGGTTGGGCTTAATGCCAGCATGGCTTAGTGATGGTATGTCAATAGGTGGTGCCATGGTTGTTGCCGTTGGTTACGCAATGGTAATCAACATGATGGCTAGTCGTGAAGTTTGGCCGTTCTTTGCTATCGGTTTTGCTTTGGCAGCTATTAAAGATCTAACTTTGATTGCTTTGGGTGCAATTGGTTTAGCAATGGCACTCATGTACTTAGCTTTAGAGTCAAAAGGTGGCAATAACGGCAGTTCAAGTTCTGATAATGAGGGTACCGGCGATCCACTCGGCGATATCATAGATGACTATTAGAGTGATATTTAAGAGGAGGATTTTATAATGGCTGATAAAAAAATAAAATTAACTAAAGCCGACCGCTTCAAAGTTATGTGGCACTCACAATTTTTGCAAGCTTCATGGAACTACGAAAGAATGCAGAACGGTGGGTACGCATATTCACTTATTCCTGCTTTGAGAAAACTTTATCCTAAAAAAGAAGATATGGCAGCTGCTTTGCAGAGACACCTGGTCTTCTTTAACGTTCACCCTTATCTAGTATCACCAATTCTAGGTGTTACTTTAGCCTTAGAAGAGGATAAGGCTAACGGAGCTAAAGTTGAAGATGAAGCTATTCAAGGTGTTAAGGTTGGAATGATGGGACCTTTAGCAGGTGTCGGTGACCCTGTATTCTGGTACACTGTACGACCAATTGTTGGTGCCTTAGGTGCTTCAATGGCTATTCAAGGCAACATTTTAGGACCAATTTTGTTCTTCGTTATTTGGAACGTAATTAGGTTAGCCTTCATGTGGTACACACAAGAATTTGGCTACAAAGCCGGTTCTGCAATTACTAATGATATGTCTGGTGGTCTGTTGCAAAAGGTAACCCGTGGAGCTTCCATGATGGGTATGTTTGTTTTAGGTTCCTTGATTGAGCGCTGGGTTAACATTAAGTTCACTCCGATTGTTTCAAAGACACCTGTGCAAAAGGGTGGCTATATTGATTGGGGTTCACTTCCAGCCGGTGCTAAAGGGATTCAGCAGGCACTAATTGACCAAGCTAATGGCTTATCTTTAACCAAGTTTAAAATTACTACTTTGCAAAATAACTTGGATAGTTTAATCCCTGGTTTAGCTGGACTGCTTTTGACTTTCCTATGTATGTGGCTGTTAAAGAAGAAAGTTTCACCAATTGTAATTATTATTGCCATCTTCGTTGTTGGTGTCGTTTTGCATGTTCTACATGTGCTTTAATCTAAAATGGTTGAATCAAGAAATACTAAAGTTGATTTAACGGCAAATGCGACTTGGTTTCGTTCGTTTTCAACATATGGTAAAGTAATGGTCGGAGATAAGGCATTTGAATTTTATAATGATCGCAATATCTCTGATTATGTCCAAATCCCGTGGCAAGAAGTTACTTATGTAGTTGCGGATGTTTATTTTCACGGACGTTATATACCACGTTTTGAAATTCGCACCCGTGCAAATGGAAAATTTATTTTCACAACACGAAATAATAAAAAAACTTTGCGCGCTATTCGTGAATATGTTCCTGCTAATAGAATGCGACAGGCATTGGGATTGTGGCAAAAAATCAAAAGAAGAATAATGCATAAATAAAAAAGTTCCTAGACAAAATTAATTGTCTAGGAATTTTTTTACTTAATTCTTGGTTTTAATACTTATTTCTCCGACAACACCTAATTCACCAGCAACTTTCTTTTGTAAAGCTTGAATTGCTTGATCAGCTCGTTCTTTTTGATCATCAGTTACTGCTTCCATGATTAAAATCGCATTAGTAGTATCTTCGGTCAACATGGTTCTCTTGCCATCGCGCCAGTTAAGTGAACGGCACACTGCACCACTATCATCATAATAAATCACTTCACCTGGTCTAGGAGGATCGCTTTTTTCAGCACCAAGTGGGTAAAAGTCTTCATTTCCTGTTGCTACGCCCAGGTGCATTTGACCTGCAATTTGATCAAGATCTTCACCACCACACGGAACAGCATATTCTAAAGAGACACTATTATAAATATCAACCAGAGGATTTATAGGATCAAAAGTCTTGCCCTGAGAAACTCGCTTCAAAAGAGCCTCAATTGATGCTCGTGCACCTTTTTTCTTCTTAAATTTGGTGAGCACATCTCGCCATTCGGCAACAACAGTATTGTCTTTAAAATCTTTTTCTGTTAAATATTGTTTAGCTTCTTCTTCAGCTTGATTAAGCATTATTTGATACTTTCCCGATTTGTCAGGGATGTGGTTATTAATGCCACTAACAACTAATGTGTAAATTTTTGCCTGTGGAAAAATTGACCAAAAAGAGTTATCAATAATTAGTTCCTGCATGAGTTACCTCCAAAAATAAAAACACCTAGCAAACTCTACTAAGACCTAAAGAGTTCGCTAAGTGCTCTCGCCCGGTGGCGATATTTCTTAATTTTTTAAATTTTAATATAAAAAGCCAGCAAATGCAAATACAATTATGCCATTTTTTCCTTGTGCCAAATTTTAGACAAGGTTGACAAGACTATAAAGATTAACAGTGCTGAAATCATAGAAATCCTGTTTTCAGGTAAGATTAACAACAATATGATCATTAAAATAAAAAAGATCAGTGTTATGTAGTCCAAAAAAGGGAAACCAGGCATTTTAAAATCTGTTAATTCTTGTGCTGGCGTTTTTTTGCGGTAGGAAATGTGGGTTAAAAGCATCAGACACCAGATAATTAAAAACATACTGGTAGATGTAGATGAAATAAAATTAAATGCCTCATTCCCAATAATTATAATAACTAAGGGAGCCAAAGCCATTAGGCAAGCGGATAAAGTCAGGGCATTCTGTGGCAACTGTCTTCTCAGGTGACCAAATGTCTGGTTAAATTTTCCCTTACCGTTAAAAGTAACAGAAAATAGCAATCTGCCTGCACTGTATAAAATACTGTTAGTCGAGGAAACAGCAGCAGAAATAACCACAAAATTGATAATTGAGCCGGCATTGCGGATGCCAGTTGCAGCTAATGTCTGTACAAAAGGACTAGAGTTAGTTGCTACTTTATTCCATGGAATCACCACTAAAATAGCGATGATAGCAAGCACATAAAATAAAATTATTCGTAGTGGAACCTCATTAATAGCCTTTCTAATTGTTACCTTGGGGTTTTGCGCCTCTGCAGCAGTTAATCCGACTAGTTCAACTCCAACAAAGCTAAAGATAACCATCTGAAAACCGGAAAAGAACCCGGTGCTGCCTTTAGCAAAAAAGCCACCATGTGTGGATAAGTTAGCAAGAGTAACGGGTCCAAAAGAGGTTTTTCCACCAGTTATTAACAAATAGGCTACTAAAATCACGAATGCAATAACGGTCACAATTTTAATTATGGCAAAACTAAACTCCAGATTGCCAAATAGCCGTGCAGAAAGCAAATTGATAAATAATAGAATTGCGATGGTGACTAAGCCAGGTACCCATGTAGGCAAATGGGGAAACCAGTATTGAAAATATATTCCCAAGGCTGTCATTTCTGCCATACCCAGAGTTACCCAGCTGATCCAGTAGAGATAACCTGAAATAAATCCAGTGTTTTTACCCAAGTACTTTTCAATAAAATCTATATAGGTATGCTTGGATAAGTCTGAAACTATGAGCTCACCTAAAGCCCGCATTAGTAGAAATAAGAAAATACCGACAACGACATAAATTAAAATGACACTGGGACCGGCTCGTCTAATACTATTACCTACGCCTAGAAATAAACCAGTACCAATTGTCCCACCTAGGGCAATCAATTGAATATGCGCGTTAGTCAAGGTTCGTTCGTAACCAGAACCGTTATTTTCCTCTTCTTCGCTCATTAAATCACTCCAAATACTTAAAAATTAGTTACATTATTAAATTATAGCATTATACATAAGCGTATGTTTTTAACCAAACCAAAATTTCGCTAAATTGTAAATTTTGTTATGTTAAAAAGGGCTTTATTTAAAGACAAATTGTAGTATCATATATTTTATTAAAAATAAATTAAGGAGGAAGATTCAATGTTTACCATTGGCCAATTTACTGTTAATAACTTGGATATTAGTTTGGTATTACCGGAAGTCAGTCATGCGGAAGCTTTATACGAAATTATTGTCCATGACCGTGATCAGCTGGCACATTTTTTACCTTGGTCAGGTAAGATTGCGAGTGTCAAAGATGAAGTTGATTTTATTAAGGCAATGCGAGTTGACACCGCTAATTATAAGAAATTGGTACTAGTTGTTCTTGTCAATGGCAAACCAGCGGGAATGGTTGACCTGCACAATATTAAGTTAAAAAATGAAAGCGGCGAAATTGGCTATTGGCTGGGGCAAAAATATCAGGGTAACGGAATCATGACTCAGGCCGTTAAAAAGTTAGTAGACGTATCATTCAACCAGTTTGGATTACACAGTATTAAATTACTGGCAGATCATAATAATAAACCTAGTAGAGCCATTGCAGAGAGGCTGCACTTTGAATATGTGGCCAGGCTTAAAGATGAAGTTAAGTATCACGGTAAGTTCTGTGATATGGAGTTATATATCACATTTAATTCTAAAAACTAATCAAAAAAATTGCTGGTAAAATTTACCAGCAATTTTGTTATTTGTCTTCGTATCCTTGAGGATGAGTTTGGTGCCATTTCCATGCACTTGCCATTACATCTTCAGCGCTCTCGTGTTGTGGCTCCCAGCCTAAAATAGTTCTGGCTTTGGTTGAATCGGCAACTAAACTGTCAGGGTCACCTGCACGTCGTGGTCCCATAGTATATGGAATTTCAATATTGGTAACTTTACGAGCCGCTTGTAAGATCTCTAAGTTGGAATAACCATGAGCAGTTCCTAGGTTGAACACATCGGATTTATTGGTTTTAATTAAGTACTCTAAAGACAGCAAGTGTGCGTCGATGAGATCTTCGATTTGAACGTAATCTCTGACATTAGTGCCATCTTTAGTGTCGTAGTCATTACCAAAAATAGTAAATTTACCATCGCCACTGACAGCACTTTTTAAAATATTAGGAATTAAATGCGTTTCCGGAGAGTGATCTTCTCCAATTGACCCATCACTTGCAGCACCAGCAACGTTGAAATAGCGCAGTGCAATTGATTTGATACCATCAGCTTTATCTGCCCAATGCATGATTTTTTCCATCATTACTTTGGTTTCACCATAAGGGCTAATCGGATTAAGAGGTGAATCTTCAGTAATTGGCAATTTCTTAGGGATGCCGTAAGTTGCGGCACTTGAAGAAAAGACGAGGTAATTGACACCGGCATCTTTCATGGCTTCTAGGAGTGCGATCATACCTGAAACGTTATTATCATAGTATTTTAGTGGGTTTTGTACAGATTCAGGCACTAAAGAATATGCAGCAAAGTGCATAACTGCCTCAATTTTTTCTTGACGCAATATTTGGCTAACTAAAAACTTGTTTTCAATATCTCCATGGTAAAACTTGGCTTTAGGGTTGACTGCTTTTCTGTGTCCAGTGTACAAAGCGTCTAGGACAACAACATCATTATTTTGTTCAATTAATTTTTTAACAGCTACCGAGCCAATATACCCGGCACCGCCGATAACTAAAACGCGCATAAATTCCTCCAATTATTATATGGTAATGATCTTCTGTCTAAATTTTAGCACAGTCTGTTAATTTAAAAGACAATTATTGACAGTAAAATCATTTTGCAATACAGTTACTTTTAGTAAGATAGTTAGAAAGAAGTATCAAAATGATTCATAATTCCACAATTAACCAGCAAATTAATCATCGCTCTATCAGAAAATTTAAAGATCAAACACTAAGTGCAGAACAATTAAATACTTTGTACACCGTTTTTCAACATACAGCGACCAGCATGTTTATGCAAAATGCGACAATGCTTCATATTACTGATGAAAGTAAAAGGGCAAAAATCAGGGAATTGTGCGGACAAAAATATGTTGGTGCTGAAGGAGATTTGTTTATCTTTGTAGTTGATTTATACCGCAACCAACAAATTCGCCGCCAATTAGGTAAAGATGACGGACGTGTTCATACCACTGACATTTTCTTTCAGGGGATGGATGACACATTACTTGCTTGGCAAAATGTGGCTAATGCTGTTGAAAGCATGGATCTTGGTTATGTGCCTCTAGGTACCATTAATGATCACCCGTTAAAAATGTTGGAAGTGCTTGACTTGCCTAAACTGACGTTTCCAGCTTTAGGGATGCAAGTGGGTATTCCTGACCAAGAGCCGCAATTGAAGCCGCGCTTGCCACTAGCATTTACAACTTTTGAAAATGAGTATCCGCGTGATTTTAAAGTGGTTGACTTGAAAGACTATGACCAAGTCGTTACCACTTACTATGACTTGCGGGATGCTAATAGACGTATTGATTCTTTTACCAAGCAAATAACTGGTGACAAGTTAAACGATAAGAAAATTGATCGTGACGAGTTGCCAGAATTGTTGCACAAACAAGAGCTTTGCCTAGATTGGAAATAAAATAAAAGTCGCGCATTCGATTGCACGACTTTTTTTGTTTTGGTATAATTTAAACGTTGTGAAAGTAGCTGATTTAGCTCAGTTGGTAGAGCGTTTCCCTCGTAAAGAAAAGGTCGCCAGTTCGATTCTGGCAATCAGCATTCAGAAGTTTATGTTAGATTAAATATCCTTGATATATTAGCGTTTTCTGTTGGTAAGTTAAGGTTATTTTTTGTTTATTAAAGATAATTATGCACACAATACGGAACACGATTTTGAAATGAAATTGCAAAGTATTTCCCTGTTATGCCAAAAGAATGTTTAGATCACTTACTTTAAAAAATTAATTGAGTAAGAAAGAAAGTCGGAGTTATTAGCTTTGACTTTTTTGATTTTTATGAGAATTATTTCTGGAATTGTCTCAACTGTTGCTAATATAGCAACTTTAGTATCTTACCAAACTTTGTTAATAGCGAACGTAACCAATAGAGCTGCATTAATTTTCACTGACTCTAACATACTTTTAACTTTTGATAAAAAACAAAACCATTGGCAAGAGTTCATTACATCCCAATGTTGGTTACAGGTTTAGAACTTAGTCCAAAAGCGTAGGACCAATCCTTTATTTTAATTCAAAATCTTAGAAAAATTAGCATTGCTACGAACGTATGTACTATAATTTGCTTATATAATTATGTAACTTTATATGATAGCAGGCATTTATGAAACAAAAACAAACTTTTTCAGATAAAGTTTTTCAATTTGATCAGGAATTAGGTAATATAAAATTTAATTTACCTGAACCATATAAAATAATTAATCCTTATAGTGGCAGAAATAAAAAGCAAGTTTTACAAATGGTTCAAATTTTCTATCAAAAATATTTCAATGATAAAAACAAGCGGCGCTTAATACTGGGCAGTTCTCCGGCGAGAAGAGGATCGGCAATAACTGGAATTCCCTTTGAAGATGCTTTAAATCTCCAAAAAGAAACAGGAATTTCAATAGCAAATTTTCATGTTAATAATGCAGCTTCTAATTTTTTAAATGAAGTCATAGATAAGTACGGTGGAAGGATCAAGTTTTATCATGATTTTTATCTCAATTTTGTTTGTCCCTTGGGTATTTACAAGACCAATTCCAAAGGTAACCAGATAAATTGCAATTATTATGAAAACAAGCGAGTTGAAGAAATGCTAACTTCTTTTATAATTTCTACGCTTAAAACGCAAATTAGCTTCGGGATTGATACTTCTATTTGCTACTGCATTGGGAGTGGTCAAAATTATCAAGAACTAAGCAAAATTAATAAAAAGTGGCGCTTTTTTCAAAAAATAGTTCCGCTTGAGCATCCTCGTTTTATTACACAATATCATCCTCAAGAAAAAGAGAAATATTTGCATAAATACCTGGATGCTTTGATGTATAAATAATAAGCGTTAGTTTGAAAAATAAGTGAGGTCAGCAATTTATGTCAGATGTAATTCTTAAAAAAGCAAGAAAAATTTATCAAATGTACAAAAAAGGCGATTTGGGTGATACTACTTTGCCTGAAGATAGCAACCCTCACCTAGATCCAAGTACCAATGAAAATGCGCTCTATTTCACGTTGCCAATGGCTTTAAATTATCAGAGAAATTCCTATACTTTGTGGGAAAGTGCCTTGAAGACATATGAAGATCCCGAAACTAGTTTTGTTTTTATACCGGCAAAAGTTATTACTGCTGGGTATGGAGCAGTGCAAAAAGGTTTGACTAAGTATCGGCTTGCTTTGCAAAAGAACAAGCAGACAGACATTTGGCTTAAATTATGTCAGACGTTTATAGAGCTTTCTGATGGTAGTGTTGTTAAATTCGCTAACAACTTGGATAATGATGTGAATAAAATAAGGCATTTTATGCAAAAAGATGCTAAGAAAAAGTTTCCGTACTTGTCTGGTAATAAGCTTTGTAACTATTGGCTCTATGTTCTCAGTAAATACACTGCACTTCCCTTAAAAAACACTAATAATATTTATATTGCTGCAGACAGGCATATAATCAGAGCGAGTTACAAATTAGGCTTAATTACTAAAGAACAAATGGAAAGTTCTAAAGTGCAAATTTATGTAATTAGTGCTTGGGCAAAAGAATTGCAGGATACTGAATTTGTGCCAACCGACCTGCAAAATCCATTGTGGTTATGGAGCCGGAATGATTTTAAAGATTTGGATTCTTGCAATTGAGAGTAAAACTAGGTACGAAATAATTGTCTTTATTTCTTTTCTTATTGAAAATAAATGTATAAAAGATCTAAAATTAGTTATGGTTAAAGACATAGTTTTTTTATGAAGGAAACAAAAAATGAAAGTTAATCATAATATCAAAAAATTCACCAGTAAGTTGCTAGTTAGTTCTGCAATTGCAGGCATTTTAGGCGGAGTTGCTATTAATGTGATTCCTGAGAAAGCAGATCTTGTTCAAAATGTTCAAGCCAAAAAGAAAAAACGCGCAAAAGCAAAGAAAAAGGTCAAGAAGGCGGTAACTAGCCATAAAACTGCCAATGTTAATAAAAAGGTTGATATTAGTAATTATTCATATGGTAATGATTGTATTTTGAAGTTTGATCCTAGTACTAAAACTTTGCATATCAAAGAAGGTGTAAATAGTAATAAATTGGGCAGTACTCCGATTTATGATGTCGTTTATAATGCTAAGAAACATGTTTCAAAGAAAAATATGTTTAAACCTTCTGATATTGAACACATAAGTATTGATAGCAACATTTCTTTATCTGATGACAGCTCTTATTTATTTGCCAGGTTGTATAATTTACAGGATATTACTGGCCTTGATAAGGTAGATACGGGTAAAACTGAATATGTGGATCATATGTTTTTTAAGGATAAAAAACTGATTCAACTTGACTTAAGTCAGTGGGACGCCAGTTCTTTTGCTTATTATAGAATGGAAAATATGTTTTCAGGTGATACATCTTTAAAAGAAATTAATCTGACAGGCTGGGGAATAAAACTATCTGATGATATCTTTAATGGCCTGGATACTACAAAAGTCAAAATTATTGGTTTTGATGATGACGATGACGATTAGATAGCAGGTAAAGTTGATTTAATATCTAAAAAAACTTTTTAAACAAAAAACCTTTCAAAACAGTTCTTGACGAATTTGTATTTGAAAGGTTTTATTTTGCAACTAACTTTATATAGATTAAAGACGTTTACGCATAGTAGTCAATGATTGCTTTCAACGTTTTCGCAGCGTCAGGGTTGCCGGTGCCTTCTTCATAATATTTGCTAAAACGTGGGTCACACACATACATTTGGGCAAGATTCTTGTGCGCCTCTGCCGAATATTGGCCTTTAGGCCAAATTGTCAGTAAATATTCTTTATGTAAGTCGAAAAGGTGCTTGGCAGCATCTTGTTTGACACCAGCAGTATTATCAAAGTTCTTTAGTTCAGTTAAAATTTCAGCACTTAGTTTTTTGAAATGTGATAATTCATCTGCAGATAAAGAATTGAACTTTTCATTACTAAGATCTATTTGGGCGTCACCATATTTTTTCCTAATTTCCCTACCGTATTGTTTTTCATTTTTGCTAATTATTTCTGTTTTTAATGTGGCAAATTTTTCCGTATCAGTCATTTGTGCTTCTCCCCTCATTGTTGCAAGTGTCTTGTCTAAATTCCTAATCAAATCATCTAGATATTGCTGCTGCGCAACTATTTTGTCCCGCTGGTTTCGTAAAACTTGATATTGAGTTTCCGGTGAAGTCTGCATCACCTGTTTTATTTGTTCCAGTGGCAAGTCAAATAGCTTTAAAAATAGGATTTTTTGCAATTGGGCAACTTCGCTTTTCTCATAATAGCGATAATTGTTTTCGGGATTCCTGCGCGCTTTTAAAAGTCCCTGTTTATCGTAATATCTTAAAGTTCGTGATGAAATGCCAGCTAGTTTTGCTAGTTCATTGATAGAATACGACATGTTTAAAATCTCCTCACTTGCAAAATTAAGTATATTGGTTGACGCAGCGTCAAGGTCAAGCACGGAAAATGATTTTTGAGAATAAAAAAGCCAGTAACTCAATCAAGATTACTGGTTTTTGATTATGATATTTAATTTACAACGTTTAATTTTTCACCATTTAGAAATGCCTCCAGATTTTCTACGACAATTCCAAGCAAACGATTGCGGGTTTCGCGTGGTGCCCAGGCAATATGAGGGGTAATGTAGCAGTTATTAGCAGAAAGAAGTGGACTGTCAGCAGGAATTGGCTCTTTTTGTGCAACATCAATTCCAGCTGCAGCAATCTTACCTTCATTTAAAGCAGCGGCGACATCTTTTTCACTAATTAAACCGCCACGAGCAGTATTAATTAAAATGACGCCATCTTTCATTTGACTAATTGCTTCTTGGTTTATCATTTCAGTTGTTGCCGGCGTTTGTGGTACGTGTAGACTAATAATATCTGCTTGCCGATAAAGTTGATCAAGTTCAACCTGCTTAACGTAATCAGGTAAATCTGATTTCGGCCGATGGTTCCAAAAAATCACATTCATAGAAAAGGCATGACCAATTTCTGCCACTTTTTTTGCTATATGACCGAAACCAATAAGTCCTAATGTTTTACCCTTCAATTCCATTAACGGTTTTTCCCAAAAAGTAAAATCAGGATTGCTGCTCCAGCGACCTTCATGGACTAATTTGTTATGTAAGCCAACTTGACTGGTAATTTCAAGTAGCAATGCAAAAGTAAATTGGGCAACTGCATCAGTACCATATGTAGGAATGTTAGTAACGGGTATGCCAGCTTCACGAGCTGCAGTCGTATCGACAATATTGTAACCGGTAGCAGTCACGCCAATGTATTTAACGTTGGGAGCGGTCTCAAGCACATGTTGGTCAAGTGGAGTTTTATTAGTTAAAACAATTTCAGCATCGCCAATACGTTTTAAAATTTCATCATCATCGTCCACTGGGGTACGATCGTAAAAGGTGCATTCACCTAGTTTTTCAAGAGGTGACCAATCTAAGTCTCCTGGATTTAAGGCATAACTATCTAAATTAACAATTTTCATAATATAACCTCACTTTTAATATATCTATACCTTATAGTTTACTACATATTATTGCTGTAACTATACATTATAAGATTATAGTATGATGGTGATTAAAAGAGCATTTGACAGTGTTTATAAATAATTCTAAAATTACTTTGTATTATGCATTTTAGTAATATCTTAATATTACTGACAATGAGCAAATTAAATAGTGGTAGTATGTTATTTCTTTATGGATTTTATGCCATGCAATAATCTATAAATAGTGGTATAAAATTAAAGTAGTAAATAAATATATAAAATAGTGGAATTAAGAAGGAGTTATCAATGAAAAAATGTCCTCAATGTGGCGCCTTAATGGGAAAAGACGTCAATTTTTGTACGTCTTGCGGTTATGATTTGCGCAATATTAGTGTACAAAAAGTAGAAGAGGCACCTACTAATCCAGTTGAAAACACTGCCCAAGTAGAGTCAAAACAAACTGAATCTCAGCCTACAGCTGCAAGTGAGTCAATTAATTACGGAGATCAATTTCAAAATTACTGGCAATGGTGTGTTGATTCCTGGCGCAATCCAGGTGTCAGTAGTCCGAATATAGCGAGTTGGTATGGCTGGTTAACCTTGTTAATTGAAGATGCTTTTGTTGTGTTGGGTCTATATTATTGTGCGAATACCATTGTTAGCACCTTGATTAACTGGGCCAATCGCATGGGAGCCAACATTAACGGCTGGGAAAATTTTCATGTTCCCTTTAACATTATGTTGGAAATATTCGTTGTGCTGGTAATATTTGAAGCAATAGTCATTGGCGGCTTTTATGCAGGTTATCGGTATGTCTATGACAGGAAACTGAGCTTTTTTGAGTTTATTAATCGTGGTGCCCATGCCTGCAACTTCAATCTACTTATTTCTGCTGCATTCTTTTTGCTAATGCTTTTAGGACTAAATAGCATTAAATTTATGATTGCCGTATTTATTATAATGTTAGCTTTATTCTTTGCAAGCCAGCATATTATATTATTTGGCGATCAGGGAGCGGTGCATGATAAAATTTTGGGCTTTTTAATTGCTTTTGCCATTATTTTTGTGTGTTTGATGATTTTAGATTCAATTATTTATAGTTCGATGGTTCATTCAATCATCAATCAAATTATGTCAATGCAAAATGGTTCAATGTAGATAGAGTGAAGGAAATGAATGATAAAAAATTTTGTCCTAATTGTGGTAAAGAGGTAAAACCTAATGCGGAATTTTGTCCTAACTGTGGTCAAAAATTGCCTCAGACGCTGCATAGTAGAAAAGAATATCGCAGTCAGCAGAGAAATACTGCAGCGCAGCCAGTTGTCAATCAGCCACAAGCTACGGCGAACGCAGTCCATCACCCGATGAAAAAAAGAAATAAAGTCTTGCTAATCTGCTTTGGAGTTTTGATTGTCGCATTTGCGGCATTCTATGCTTGGGGTTCTAATCATTATCAAAGAAATAATCAGATTAATCAGATTGCAGCCAGTTTGAAAAATCCTCATTCTGATTTATCCCAATTCGTAGTTTCTGAAAATCCTAATGCTCGTGTGACAACGGCAGCTCTAAAGCCGACTCAGGAATATTATGCGGAACACTACGTTGAAGCAGATAGGATGGCAGATGCTTTTAAATATGGTAATGAATATGATAATGTCAGTTTGGTTCAAAGTGGACGATATTTACTTTTATTCCCCAAATATTGTTTGCAATTAAAGACTTATACACCGCAGATTAGAACCAATCACGCCAATTCTACTATTTATGTCAACAATAAAAAATTTGGTGGCGTTGACGGCAGTGGTGAGGACTATTATAAAAAAATTGCTCCTTTATTTCCAGGTAAATACCACATTGAAGTAAAATCAGTTGCGTCTGGCCACCAGTTATCTGCCGATAAAAGTACCACTATTTTTTCTAATAAAGAAATTAACATGAATATTAAAACTGTTAATTTCATGATTAAAAGTATTCCTTCTGCTACGATTTACATTAATGATAAAAAAGTGGGCAATCTTGATAAAAGGGGCACGAAAATGTTTAAAGATTACCCTGTAACGGATGATATGAAGATCTATGTGGTTACTAAAGTTGATGGTAAGTCTATCAAATCAGAGACTGTTGATTATGACGAAATGGGCTTTGAAGATGACGATGATAGCAGCAGTAATGTCATTAAACCCGAATGGCCTGGATTAATTAGTAAAGATGATGCTGAAGAGCTTTTAGAAAATGATTTTACTTCTCCAGATGAAGATGACTTTGTTGGTGGAGCTGAAAATAAAGGCTATCAGGAACTACATTCTCAAAATTCTGGTTTTGACAAGGATGACGATATCAATGAATATAATATGGAATGCTCTGTAGTTTCGATTACTCCGGCGCCAAATAACTGTAGCAGCGTAACTTATAAGATTACTTACACTTTTGAACATGATGATTTTGAACATAAGCAGGTGATGTTATACACTGGCGGTCTTTTCAAACAGACTGGTGACGATGATGACAGCAGTCAAAAGATTAAGTCAATTGGCAATGGTAAAATAATTAGTGATAAAAAATACGATAATTAATATTGTTTTAAAAGTAAATTTTTTATAGCACCTCCAAATTTTAAAAATTTGGAGGTGTTTTTATGGCTTAAAACGCAAACCACACAAGTTACCCGAGGGGTGTGATTATATGTGATTCATATATACTTATTTTTTATCTGCGATAAAGTTACTGAATCATATTCAATCTATGCAAAATTGAAATAATTCTAAATATAGTAGCTGCTTCAGAAATAATCTCAGTGTTTGACGGTATCTTAAAGCAAGTATGGTATTTAGTTTTAACTTTGTGACATTCTTAATTTTCAAGACTGATAAACCAGCGTTTTTTACGGCTTTTAGCGGTCTTTTTATTCTGCCTTAAATAGCGTTAATAATAAAAGAAGTACCAATTCTGAAATATTATTTTTAGAAACCGCTTGCAAAAGAAGATCATAGTGGTATAGTTAAATCGATAAATGGTATATATTAGAAACCACTTAGGAGATGCTGAAAATGCGAATGAAGGATTATGTGAAATATTCATCTGAAAAATTAGATGAAAATTTTAAAAAAAGGGATGAATTAATTAGCGGAGTAGCAAATCTATTTTTAAAAAAGAAATATTTGAGCATTACTTTAATTGCATCAGGTTCTTCTTACAATGCTCTGGCAATGATTCAAGATTCTTTGCAAGTGATGACAAAAAAGCCGGTTTATCTTCATACACCGGAATACGTCATGCAATTTGGTATTGCGCCTCAAGAAAGTACATTTATTGTTGTTGTGTCACAGAGTGGTTCTTCGACCAATATTATTAATTGCTTGCAGTATTTACAAAAAAATGATGTATTTGAAGTTTCTTTAACTGGCAATCTTGATAGTCAAATGAGCAAATTCTCACAAGAAGTTTTTGATTATAGTCCTGGTAATGAGTACGTAGATTATGTGACTGTTGGCGTACAAACACTGGTTGAGTTCTTTTTGTTGCTGGGATGTGAGATTAGCGGTCTAGATTCACAACAAAAAGAGGACTTTTACGAGCAACTACAGAAAACTATTACATACCAAAAGGAGTTGATGGCTGAAACAGAAAAATTTATCAAAAATAATTATTTTGCTCTTTCAATGAAAAACCCTACTTTTTTCTGTGGCAATGGACCCAATTATGGAGTTGCAAAAGAAGGAGCTCTGAAGTTTCAAGAAACGCTAAAAAGATCTGCAATGTACTACGAACTAGAAGAATTTCTTCATGGGCCGGATATGCAATTAACGCCAAATCATACCGTTTTTTTAATTGATGATATGCCTGTTTCTGGGAAAACAAGATTCTCAGAAGTATTTGAAGCATTAAAAGAAATAACTCCAAATGTATTTTTTATTACTAGTTCAAATCATTTGGAAAAAGATCAGAGAATCTTGAAAACTCAAGCTGTGAATAGCTGGTTTTTCGAACCCTATTATTCATTGCCAGTAGTGCAATTAGTGGCAGCAAAAATGACGGACTATCTTCAGGCTTGGGCTACGCATCCCTATTTTGACAAGTTTGATCAAAAAATTGCAATTAAAACGGATGACTACGACGAAGAAATCAAAAATATCAAGAAAAAGTGGGATTCAGATCATGAAAGTTAAATTAGTTTAGGAGGTTTAAAAATGATTAAGATGATTCGCGTTGACTATAGACTGTTGCACGGCCAAGTTGCTTTTTCATGGACACAAGCTTTAGGCGCAGATGCATTACTAATAGTAAGTGATACAGTCAAAAAAGATCCGCTACGCATGAAGGCCTTGAGATTAGCAAAGCCAGCTGGAACTAAAGTGGTTATTAAAACTTGTGACGAAGCCATTGAGCAAATAAAAAGTGGAATTACAGATAAATACAAGCTGTTTGTCATATGTGAAACTCTGCCAATTGCGGCAAAACTTGTTGAAGCAATCGGTGAAAAAGCAATTAATTTAGGCAATATGCCATATAAAGATAGTAAAAAACAAGTGACTAAGAGTATTTTTATTGATCATGATGATGTAGAAATAATGCAAAAACTTGTAGATCAAGGAGTGGAGCTTTTTATCCAGATGGTACCGACTGAAAACAAGATCGATGCTAAAAAGTTTTTGAAGGAGGTGTAAAAATTGATACTAAAAACTTTTTTAATATTTTTGATTGACTTATTAGGTGACTCTGAGTGGCTACTAGGTACTAGCTATTTGCAAAGACCTATCATTCTGGGCCCTTTAGTAGGACTAGTTTTAGGTGACTTGCAAAGTGGAATAATTATGGGAGCAACCCTTGAACTTGCAATGATCGGTGCGGTTTCAATCGGTGCTTATGACCCACCTGATTTGGTTTCTGGCTCAATAATTGGTATTTCTTTAGCAATACAGAATCAGGCAACACCAGCAGCAGCTATGACTTTAGGTATTCCAATTGCTGCTATTATGCAAGCACTTGAATTAGCTACTGGACAACCACTGATGCTGGCTTTCATTCACCGGTGTGATAATGCTGCTGATAAAGGTGATACAAAAGCATTAACAAGAAACATGCTAATTGCTGGTTATATTCAAGACTGGCCAGATATTGTTTTTGTACCTTTAGCTTTTTACTTTGGTTCTTCGACGGTAGCAAAATTGCTCAATATAATACCGCAGTTTGTCCAAGATGGAATGAATATTGCTGCAGGATTATTACCACTTTTGGGTTTTGCAATGTTGGCACAAATGATGATGAACAAAAAAGTGGTAGCTTTCTTTTTCTTCGGCTTTTTCCTAGTAGCTTACGGTAAACTGTCAACAACTGGTGTGGCAATTTTTGCTGCAATCATGGTGGCAATTATGTATATTTTCTTTGATAAAGATGATAAGAGTCGAAAGGGAAAGGATAATAAACCAAGTGTAGAACAGGAAGGTGATGGTTTCGATGAATTTTAACATTAAGCCTAAATATGATAAGAAGATAAAAAAATCTGATTTGGTTAAGTTATATTGGCGCAGTATTCCTTATGAACATTCTTGGAATTATGAGCGAATGGGGAATGTTGGTTTTACTTGGGCAATAATGCCTATTTTGAAAAAATTATATCCCCAAAAAGACAAATTCATTCATGCTTTAAAACGTAATTTGGAATTATACAATATGACACCATATATTGTAACTTTACCACTTGGAATTTCTGTAGCGATGGAAGAAGCCAACGCAACAAATGAAGATTTCGATGAGACTTCTATTTCAGCCGTTAAATTAGCATTAATGGGTCCACTGTCAGGTATAGGTGATTCATTTTTCTGGGGCACTCTCAGAGTTTTGGCGACAGGTATAGGAACCACGCTGGCAATTAAAGGAAATGTCTTGGGACCTATTTTATTCTTCTTGATTTTCAACGTACCTCATTTTATTATCAGATACTATTGTACTTTTTTGGGATATTCTTTAGGGTCAAACGTAATTAATAATGTTGAAAATTCGGGAATGATGGATAAAATCACCAAATATGCCTCAATGATCGGAATGATGGTTGTTGGTGCAATGACTCAAGAAATGACTAGTGTAAACTTCACTACCAAAATTGGTGTTGGTAAAAGCGCATCTACAGTTCAATCTCTTCTTGATGAAATATTTCCAGGAATAGCCACTCTAACACTTTTCGGTATAACTTATTGGATGCTCAAGAAGAAGCTTAATCCGTTATTAATTATGTTAATAATTTTAGTTGTCAGTATAGCAGCAGCCTATTTTAAAGTTTTAGGAGCTTAAATTTAGAAAGGAAAAATAAATGTCAGTAATGAAAGATTTTGACGTAAAAGAATATTTGCAAAATGGTAAGGAGATATATTCTCAAAGAGAAAATATTGAAAAATTAGCTGATAAATTATCTAAAAATGAGTATCAAAATATTGTGATGATAGGCATCGGTGGAACGTGGATGGAATGGTATCCAGTTGCAGAATACCTGCGGCATTTATCTGATTTTCCAGTTTATTTGGAAAATGCTGGTGAATTATTGGTTAAAAAGGATCTTAACTATCTTACAAATAAGTCATTGGTTCTTACTTCCTCAGATTCGGGTGATACTAAAGAAATTGTAGCAGCAGTCAAGTATTGCAATCAAAAAGGGATTGAAGTTTATGGCTTCACCAAAAATCCAGAATCTGCACTAGGAAAATTGTTAAAAGAATCAATTAATGGTTCACTAGCTGAATGTGAAAATGCCTATTTAATGTACTTTATGTTAACTTTACGCATTTACCAAAATTGGGGTTACTATAAGGATTATGGTCGCTGGGCAGATCAAATGAAACAACTTTACCCTAATCTATTAAGGTTTAGAGAAGAATTTGAACCGAGGGCTCAAAGTATTGCGCGTAAATATTATAATTCTCCTCTAACAATGATTGTTGGATCCGGAATGCTGTGGGGAGAAACATGCATGTTTTCAATGTGTATCTTGGAAGAAATGCAATGGGTTCGTACACGTCCTGTTACATCAGCCGACTTTTTCCATGGTCCATTAGAATTAGTTGATGATACTTTACCGGTGTACCTAATTAAAGGAGAAGATGAATATCGCGCGTTAGACGAGCGAGTAGAACGCTTTTTGCCAAAACATACAAATAGTTTCGAAGTTTTTGACACTAAAGATTTTGTTTTCGAAGGAATTGATGATGACTTTAGACAAATTTGCTCGCCAATGATCATAACATCTCTTTTAACTGACCGGTTAGCATCATGGTATCAACAATATACTGGTCATGACCTCAACTTCCGTCGTTACTATCGTCAATTTGATTATTAAAACAAATAAAAAATCGTAAAAGGCAATGACTTTTTACGATTTTTTAGCAAACTTGTAAAAATTTATTTAGTAAGTTTCTCTTTCACCTAAAATGCCACCGAGTGTAAACTGAAGATTAACTTTATCAGTTATTAAATAACTTTCCGTATATTCGACAGCATTACCTTGTTTATCGAAACCATGATAAATAATGTAATATAAGGGGATGCCCTTTTTAATTTTAAGTAGGCGTGCTTCTTTATCTTCCGCAGGGATAACTTGCATTGACTGAGAAACTTTAATTGGTCTATGTTGTTTTGATTCCATGTAATCATATAGACTAATATTTTTAAAATCTATCTGTTTAGCATCAGGAAAAAAACTGATTGGCAAATAATTATATTCTATAGCAAAAGGTTTATTTTTTATTCTACGAATTCTATGTAATGCAAAGACTTTATCTTTTTTACTTTGTTTAAGTTTATCATTAAAAAATAAGTTATTACTGATAATTTCTTCTCCTAATACATCATTATATAGTTTTATGCCTTTTTTGGTTAAAAGTTCAGAAATACCTAAATTTTCATTTTTATCTGTAAATGACAGGTTAAAATAAATGCCACTTTTATCTTTGGAATTCGAAGTGACATAAGTTCCACTACCCTGTTTACGAGTTAGTAATCCCTTCTTTTTTAAAGAATCAACAGCTTTTTTAACAGTCATACGATTAATACCATACTTTTTAGCAAGGTCGCGTTCACTAGGTATTTTAGCTCCGGGAAGAAATTCCTTATTTAAAATTTTCTTTTCCAAAGCATTTTCTATTTGTATATATAATGGAGCGTGGAATAAATCTGTCATTTTAAATAATCCTCAACACTATTTTTCTATATTATAGTAATATATTATTTTTTGGTATTTTTTTCGAAATAAAATATATGGGTGTTTTATCTAGAAATATCAAGGAGGTTCGCTTTAAAATATACGACTTTAGAGGAACCATTAGTTCTTTACATTCCTGCTCACTTAATAGGTCAACTGATACACTTTGGTAATCCCTTAATTTCATACCCTTTTTTGTTTTCGATAATAATTCCCAAAAAGAGCATTTTGTAATTTCGCTTAATGAAAATCCAATTTCAAGGTTATCGGGATAAAATATATAATCAAGTGACAAGATTTTGGAAATTGAATTCTCCTTCAACATTCTTTTATAAACTAAAAGATGTATTAAAGTTGCAAGAGGAACTTCAAGTTTTAAAGATAGTTTCTTATCTGCTTCTATAATTTTATTTTTTAGGATAAAATTTGAAATCTTCTGATTACTATTCTTACCAAAAATTTCAAACCAATCATAATCTTTCTTTGGTTGGTTAATTTCGTATTTTGTGGTCTTTAATGAAACTATTCCGATATTTTGAAGATATTTTAGAGATTGTCTAATTGTATCTCTTGAAACTGAATAAATCTTAGCTAGATCCCTTTCTGAAGGTATTGTTCCTATATAGTTTTTCTTTGAAATTTGATATTCAATATCTTTAGCTATTAGTTCGCTTTTATTGATAATGTTAACCATTATAAGCTCTTCCTTGTCAATAAGTAATTAACTTAATCTTATCTTAACACTTGAGTTATAGCAATTTTTGATGTTAATTTTTTAAAATTTTTGTAACTGATCAGAGTAAAAAGGAGATAAAATGATAAAATTTGTGATTGCAACACATGGATATTTTGCAAAAGGATTAAAAATGTCAACTGAATTTATTATGGGAAAGCAAAAAAACCTATATGCAATATGTGCGTATACTTCGGAATGCAAAGATTTTCCTGGGATGGTAGAAAAGATTCTTAATAACAGTCAGGAAGATGAAATAATTTTTGGAACTGACATTGCAGGAGGTAGTGTAAATAATGAATTACAAAAGATTGTTGCCTCAGATGATAGACTACATTTGATAGCTGGCATAAATTTGCCTTTTATACTTGAATTTTTAACTACAAATGAAAGTGATTTATCTAAAAGAATAAATGAAAGTATAACAGCTTCGAGAAAAAGTATAATAAATTTCGATGAATTTATTAATAAGCCGTCAACAAATGATGGAGATGGCTTTGACAGCTTCTAAAAAATTTTTATCAAATGTGAATAATGTAACTGACCTTGAACAAATTTTTGCTTATTAAATTTTGAGAAAAGCGCTTTCTGATTTTGAATGAATAAAAGAACAATTTTTGATGATGAAATTACTGTAATAACTCTCAATATTGTGCTATTATTTTCTTAGACTAAGAAAGAGAGGCAGATTTCTCCATATGCATGTGTTAACTCAAAATTATGAGCGACTAGTTATGGGGAAAGTGCGGCTTTCTTATCTAAACAATAAGTTGTTGCTGTTTTTTAATATGATCATGAACAGACCTGGTATTATCACCTTATGTGAAATGCCGGGTCTTTTTGATTGCAATATTTCCAGTTTAGGAGGAAATCATGCCAAAATTTAAAAAGTTTTTAGTAGGCGCTATTGCAGTTTTGGGTACTGCTTTTCTTGCTGGGTGCTCTAACACAACTAAAAAGCAGGCTGATAGCGGAACGCCAAAGTCTCTCAATGTGCAGTTCGTACCTAGCGTTTCTGCCAACACGCTTGAAACTAAGGCCAAGCCATTAGAAAAAATGCTGTCAAAACGGCTGGGTATTCCAGTTCACGTTTCAGTTTCAACAAGTGGTAATGCATTGGTAGAAGCAATGAAATCTAAAAAAGTCGATGTCGGTTTTTTGCCAGGTGATGACTACGTGCAAGCACATAAACAGCATGCAGCTGATGTTTTATTACAGTCAGAGCGGTTTGGGTTGACTAGACCAGATGGCAACTGGACTAAAAAATTAGTTCATACTTTCCATTCTGAAATCTTAGTCAGAAAAGATTCTGGTATTAAGAGCTGGAAGGATCTTAAAGGTAAGAAAATTTCCATTCAAAGCCCAACCTCAACGTCTGGTTATATTTTTCCAGTAGCTGAATTAAAGGAAAAAGGACTAGATGTCCCTCGTAGCTGTAAACTAGTTACTACAACTGGACACGATCAAGCAGTTTTAAACGTTTTAAATAAAGATACAGATGCAGCTTTTGTCTTTGAAGATGCCCGTAATAACGTTATTAAGGACAACCCTAAGATTAAGTCCCAAGTAGTACCAATTTATTACACAACTGAAATTCCTAATGATACTATTTCTGTCATTCCAAGTTTGTCTAAATCATTCCGGGAAAAGTTAGCCAATGCATTTATTGCAATTGGTAAATCTAAAGAAGGTAAAAAAGTTATAGAGCAGGTTTATTCTCATGAAGGATATGTCAAAGCCAAAGATAGTGACTATGACACTGTTCGCAAATATGAAAAAATTGCTGAATCAGTAAAAAAGTAATTTAACTAATAAATAATTACTGAAAAGTGCATCTTTTGCTTTTTGATCAGGAAAAGATGCATTTTTTATGGTTAAAATATAGAATTAACATAGTTAAAAATAATTTTTATACTAATTTGTAATTATTGCTTTAGTAAAAAGGCAAAGATTGTTTTAATGATTTTAAATAAAAAGCAACTTTTTAGTTTTAAAAACCACCGAACAATTTCAAACATTGACAAACAAAAGAGAACAACTATAATAAAAAATGAACTAAGTTAGTTGCTTAATCTAGTTTAAGAAGTAGGGTACTAATGTTAAAAAGTGAAAGACTGAAAACTATTTTACAAGTAGTAAAAACCCAGAAATTTGTCACAGTTGATGAATTAGCACAGGCTTTAAAAGTTTCTGACATGACAATTAGACGAGACCTCAATGAATTGCATAAAGCAAATAAAATTTTGCGTATTCATGGTGGTGCACAATTATTGTCTGATCAAATCAGGACTGAAAAAAGTTATCAGCAAAAACGTGAAATTCATAGTAAAGAGAAATATGAAGTAGCAAAAAGGGCTTGTAATTTGATTCATGAAAATGATTCAATCTACGTTGGTCCTGGAACAACTTTAGAATTACTGGTTGCTAATTTAAAAGTTAAGCATCTAAGGATTGTTACTAATTCATTGCCTGTATTTGAAGCTGCCAAAAATAATATGAATGATTACGATTTAATTATGGTTGGAGGCTCATACCGAAGAATTAGTGGTGCTTTTGTAGGTGCTTTGGCCAATAATGAACTGAAAACTATGTCATTTTCTGTGGGTTTTGTTGGTGTCAATGGCATTAAAGATACTTCCTTGACAACTGCTAACTTAGAGGAGGGTCAAACCGAAGGTATTGGATTAGATCATTCACAAATTAAATTTGTGGCTGCAGATTATACTAAATTGGATCATAGTGATTTTCATCAATTTTATGATTTGCGTAATGTGGATGGTTTAATTACTAATCGGGGAATTGAGCCCGAGTTGGAAAAGCATTACAGTCAATTTACGACTATTTATAAATAGTTTTGTTTGAGAGGAGATTTGACTATGAAGGTTGTCATTGGTAGTGACAAAGCGGGTTTTGCTTTAAAGGAAAAAGTAAAAAAATACTTGGAAGCACATCATTATGATGTTTTAGATGTTACTCCGGAACCCGCTGATGATTTTGTTGAATCTAGTTTAAAGGTAACACATGAAGTATTAGATAATGGCATTAAAAAAGCTATTATGTTTGACGAATACGGAGTTGGCTCAGCAATGGCGTCAAACAAGGTTAAAGGCATGGTTACTGCAAATGTCAATGAAGAAAGAACCGCACATATGACTGCTATGCACAATGGCGCAAAGGCTATTGCTTTAGGTAGTGGTATTGTAGGTGAAAAATTGGCTTATTCCATCGTACAGCATTATTTGGATACTGAATATGCTGGTGGTCGCCATCAAGTTCGCTTGAATATGCTTGAAGAAATGATTTAAGGGGGGCTTAGTAATGTTAGATAATGATAGACCACAGCCAGAATTTGTTGATCCAAAGATTGATAAGCATTTAGTTATTGCTTTAGGAAATGATCATATTGTTACGTCCGTTAAAATGGCCATTTCGGATCATTTAAAAGATGAAGGATACCAAGTCATTGATGAAGGTACTCATGATAATACCAGAACCCACTATCCAATATTTGGTAAACGTGTAGCTGAGGATGTTGCCGATGGTCGCGCGGATTTGGGCATTGTTCTTTGTGGTACCGGTATTGGTATTTCAACTGCTGCAGATAAGAATGAGGGAGTTCGTGCAGCTATGGTTGGTGATGTTGCTCAAGCTGAATATGCTCGACGTGAATTGAATGCCAATGTTTTAGGCTTTGGTGGCATAGTTTTAGGACGTGACTTTATTTTTGACATTGTAGACTCATTCTTAAATGCCAAATATGAGTCTACTCCCGAAAGACAAAATCTAATTGCCAAAATAGACGGTATTGCCAAACCAAATCCTGACCAAAAGGATAACGTACACTTCTTTGATGAAGAAAATAAGAAGTGGGCTGAAGGCGTATACCACGACTAATATATAAAATAAAAATATAGAATTATAATTTTAATCGCACATTAAAGCCATGATTGTAAAATCATGGCTTTTTTAATATCTCAAAAATAACAAATTATTATAAATATTACTTTGAGTGATCGTGTCTTAATAAAAATTTTATTTAAAAAGGCTAATAAGATTAAGTTTTTGATAACATGATCTTATTAGCCTTTGTCTTTGTAACAAATAATTTAATGTTGCAAATTACAATTTAGAAAAGTAAGTCAGAAATATAATAGTTAATAATTTCATTGTTACTGACTAGTTTAAATATTAATGTTCTTAAAAATGATTTATAATTTAACTGGGTTATTGGATTTTAATTTAGAAACATACTTTTGGGCATTTTCTTTAACTAGATCAAAATCGCCATCTTTACCTGGCCCCACGAGATTACTGCCTATCCCTACTGCTGCAACACCTGCTTCTACCCAATCTGAAATATTATTCATATCAACGCCTCCAGTAGGCATTAAGTTGGCATTAGGAATTGGGCCTAAAATACTTTTGACAAATTCAGTACCTAGCACATTACCAGGAAATACTTTGACAATATCTGATCCATAGGACAAGGCAGTGGTTATTTCTGTTGTGGTCATGCATCCAGGAATATATGGTCTTTGGTATAAATTGGAAATTAAGGCAATTTTTTTGTTGAAATTTGGACCAACAATAAAATCAGCACCAGCTAAAATAGCGAGGCGTGTTGAAACTTCATCCAAGATTGTGCCAGCACCTATTATGATATCATTATGGCTCTGGTATTTTTCTTTTAATTTTTTGATTACACTATCAGCCGAGGGAACGGTATAGGTGAGTTCGATTGTTTTGATGCCGCCAGCAATACATGCGATGGCATCATTATAAGCCTCTTCAGCGGAAGCTCCTCTAACAACCGCAACTAAGAAATTTTGATTAATTAATTTTAAAATATCTATTTTTTTATCCATTTTGTCTTCTCGTTTCCAAATAATAAATTATAATTACAAATGATAAATTCAATTTGAGTATAACGCTTACAGTTTTTTTAATCAAGAAAGGAAATAAATTATGGCAGATAAACTTTATGGCACTGTCCTTTTAAAAGCAAAAAGAATAATGGACGTGCTTTCTGCATCAGAAAATAGTTTAACTTTGGAACAAATATCCAGCGCAGCGGCTATACCCAAGCCAACAACATTTAAAATATTGAATACTTTGGACTACATAAATTTTGTGAGAAAAGATAAATCTGAAAAAAAGTATTCGTTAGGTACGAATTTAATTGGATATGGGAGTAGAGCAATGAGCAGCTTTGATATAGTCTCTATTGCTGAACCATATTTGACTGAATTAAATAAAGTAACAAGTGAGACAGTAAATTTGGGAGTTGAAGAACATGATCAAATAGTTTTACTTAAAAAAATTGATAGTCCACAACCGGTTAACTTAAATTCTAAAGTTGGTGGAACTCTCGAACTCTATTCTTCTTCAATGGGTAAAGCAATTTTGGCAACGAAAACGGAAATAGAATTAGACCAGTACTTCTCTAGTGTTGAATTAAGACCTTGTACTCCTAATACGATCACTAGTATTGCTGAATTAAAAAAACAAATTGCTGCAGTTCAAGATGAAGGCTATGCTATTGATAATCAAGAAAATCAGGCGGGGGTTGTTTGTGTCGGAGCCGCAATTCAGAAATATGGTAAAGTCTTTGGAGCGATAAGTGTAAGTACGCCGAAGTATCGTTTAGATGAATTGTTACTTAGTGATTTAAAAAAGCTTGTAAAATCAACAGTTGATCAAATTAATCAAATAATTTAAAAAAAGTACTTGTAAAATCGCTTACATTGTATTATATTTTATTTGCTTGAATAAATAAGAAATTAAATTTCTTATATGGAAAGGAAAAGACGATGTATGAAGACTTAACCAGAAAAAATGATAATGCTATTTTTGAAATTTTTTTAACTAAAAAAGAAATCGAAAAAGCAATAGACCAGGCATTAAAGCAAATTAAATTGAACATTGAATTTTTTGATGATCTTTTTCCTGCACCAGCCGCTACTAAAGGGGTGTACAAGAGAATTAGTAATACTGAATGGACTAATGGCTTTTGGACAGGAATTTTATGGTTAGCTTATCAGCATACTAAAGAACCGGGTTATAAAAAAATTGCAGAAAAAAATGTTACTTCTTTTGCAGACAGAATTAATAAAAAAGTTGCTGTCAATCACCATGATTTAGGTTTTTTATACTCAACTTCAGTAGTTAGTGAGTACAAAATTACTGGAAATAAAAAAGCAAAGGAAATTGCCTTAAAAGCTGCTGACTGTTTATTATCGAGATTTCAGCCCAACGGCAGATTTATTCAAGCTTGGGGCGATTTAGAAGATGATAAAGAATACAGACTAATCATTGATTCATTAATGAACATTCCTTTACTTTATTGGGCAGAACAAGTTACCCAGAATTCTAAGTATGGTGAAGTTGCTGATCAGCATTATCGAAATGTTATTAATACCGTTATTAGAGACAATGGTTCTACATATCACACATACTTTTTTGACAGAAAAAGTGGTAAGCCACTAAAGGGTATGACTAAACAAGGTTATAGCAATGACTCAAGTTGGGCTAGAGGTCAGGCTTGGGCTGTATATGGTATTCCTCTTCATTACAAATATCGTCATAATCATAAAGATTTTAAGATCTTTACTGGCGTAACTAATTATTTTTTGAATAGATTACCAGCTGATTTTATTCCATATTGGGATTTGATTTTCAATGATGGTGATAATCAACCTAAAGATTCCTCTTCGGGTGCTATCGCAATTTGTGGAATTGCTGAAATGCTAAAAAATTTACCTGAATCCTTTAGTTATAAGCAAAAATATGTGATATTGCTGCACAAAATGATGAGATCTTTGATTGATAATTATGCAAATAAAGATCTGAAACCGGGCGCACCATTATTGGATCATGGTGTGTACTCTTGGCATTCAGGTAAAGGAGTTGATGAAGGAAATATTTGGGGAGATTACTTTTATTTTGAAGCACTTATGAGATTTTATGAAGATTGGAAAGTATTTTGGTAGAAAAAGGCGAATTAAATGACAAATCCTAATATTGTTGCCGTTCGTTTGGATGAGAGATTAATTCATGGTCAAGGTAGATTATGGATTTCTAATTTAGGGGTCAATTTGGTCATAGTTGCTAATGATGAGGTTGCAAAGAGTTCAATTCAGCAAACTTTAATGAAGTCACTATTACCAGACTCGATTGGAGTTAGATTTTTTACAATTGCGGAAACTATCGACAAGATTTTTAAAGCAGCCCCTCAACAATCAATTTTTATAATTGTTAAAACTGCTGCTGATACGTTAAAGCTAATAGAAGGAGGCGTACCAATTAAGAAATTAAATGTAGGAAATATCCATTTTAAAGATGGTAAAACTAAAATCACAAATTATATCTCGGTAGACCATCAAGATATGGCAGCCCTTAAAACAATGCGCGATAAATATCATATTGATTTTAATACTCGTGTTACTCCTATTGGAAACGAAGTTGGGTCAGATTTTAATTTGAATAAATACGTAGATGAATGGAAAGGAGAATAATTATGAACTTTACTGTTTGGCAAGCAATACTCGTAGGTTTATGGGCCGCATTTTGTTTTGCAGGACAAGTTTGGGGTACATATACTAACAGGGCTTTATTTATTTCTTTTGGTGTTGGTCTTATTTTAGGTGACTTAAAAACTGCGGTTATTTTTGGAGCCACGGCTGAATTAGCCTTTATGGGTTTTGGCGTGGGACCCGGAGGCTCAACACCACCTAACCCACTTGGACCAGGTATTGTTGGTTCAATTTTAGCAATATCTATGCACAAGTTATCGCCTAGTGCAGCTTTAACTTTATCGTATCCATTCGCTATGTTGGTACCATTTATTATCACTTTGATATTTACTATTAATTCAGGTTCTATGGCTTCTGCCAAAAAAGCTGTTAGCGAAGGAAAGTATCACAAATTCAATATTATGTCTAATTTAACTTTGTGGGAATTTATGTTATTTGCGTTCTTGTTTGGTCTCACAGCAACATTAAGTACCTCAGCTTTAAGAGCATTTGTAATGATGATTCCGCAGTGGCTAATGAATGGCTTAACCGTTGTAGGTGGATTACTTCCCGCTGTCGGTTTTGCACTTATTATGAGTACCATGCTTAAAAAAGAATACATTCCTGCAATTATTTTTGGATATATTTGTGTTGCTTACCTCAAGATGCCAGTTATTGGACTTGCGTTTGTAGGTGTAGCATTAGCATTTAACAATTATTACAATCGTAAGAAGTCTGGAAATAATAATCAGAAACAAAGCAATGGAGGTGTAGAAAATGGCATCTAGAAAACCAGTTCTAACAAAAAAAGATTATGCCATCTCTGTTTTAAGATCATATTATTTACAAAATGTTCAAAATTATGGAAATATGCAAGGAACAGGTGTTTTAAAGTCAATTTGGCCAGAATTACATAAGATTTATCAAGATGATGAGCAAGAATTCAAGCGAGTAGCTATTTCCAACTTGGAATTTTATAATACCAATCCACAGCCTTATCCCTTTGTTACTAGCATAATGCTGGCTATGTATGATAGCGGTCAAAGCGAAAATGATGTTCAAGCTATTAAGATGGCATTGATGGGACCTTTAGCTGGTATCGGTGATGCACTATCACAGTTTGCTTTAGCTCCACTGTTTTCTACTATTTTTGCTTCACTTGCTTTACAAGGTATCATTTATGCACCATTAATGTTCTTCGCCTGTTTATTTGGAATTACATTTGGTGTTAGATGCTTAATGGGCTATTTAGGTTGGAAAGTCGGTACAAGTATCATTGATACTTTGAGTGACAAAATGGCTGTCATTGCTGATATTGCCAGTACAATTGGTTTAACTGTTATAGCAGGATTATCTGTTTCATTCGTAAAAGTGAATCTGGGACTTAAATATTCCGCTGTAATTAAAGGAAAGACGCAATTAGTCACAGTTCAGGCATTTTTAGATAAAATTATGCCGTATTTATTGCCAGTGTTGTTAATTTACTTTGTTTATTGGCTGATTACTAAGAAAAAGTGGACGGTTTATAAGATTATTCTTTTACTATTAGTCTTGGGAATAGCACTTTCTGCTATGGGCATATTAGTTCCTTGAGGTAAATAATTATGAAATATGATGTATGTATCATAGGACATGGTAATTTTCCTTCTGGAATAAGGTCAGCTGTTAAATTAATTGCTGGAACTTGTGACAGAATCACATGTTTTAATTTGAACGAAGAAACAACCCATGAACAATTTGAGAAAGATATTGATCAATATCTTAAAGCACATGATAATGTGATATTTTTTGCTGATATGATTGGGGGAGCTCCATATCAAATCGTCGCTAAAAAGATTTTGTTGCAAAACGATAAAAATAAGTGTGTCGTTGCTGGAGTTTCATTAAATTTAGTCTTAGATATATATCTTAAAAATATGTCTGATCAGCTAACTACTCAAAACATTGATGAAGTAATTATGCATGTAATTACTGAATCAAAATCTTTAATGAAAGAAATTACTTGTCGAAAAGATTTAGAAAAAGAGTGCTAAAAAGTGTCGTGGATTAACATTTTAATAACCATCATGGTAATTATATTGATAATTCTTTATTTTGTAGTTATTCCCATTGCCAGAAAAAAGAGCAACGAAAGGAAAAAAACAGAAATGGATAACTTTTTTTCTTCGTTACAGAATGGTGAAAAAGTAATGCTGCTTAGTGGCGTTGTAGGAACCATTAAAAGCATAACTAAAGACTATATTAATTTAAAAGTTACAGATAATGCCGTAATCAAAGTCAATAAGCATGGTATAGCTTCGAAAGTCAAAAATGAATCTGAATAATATGGAAGAAAAACGAAAAATCAATTTAAAGAGCTTGGTTCATGAAGGCAGAATTTCATATGCAAAAGACTATTTGCAAAACGCAAAATTAGTCTTGAACAATCAATTTCGATTTCAACATGCTTATGATATGGAGCCGAGCCCCGAAATTTATCAGTTAAATAGTTGGTTAAAGTCACCTAATGGTGATCCTGAATGGCTTTATGTTTTAAAACGTCAAGAATACTTACAGGATCTTTTATATTCTTATCTTCAAACAAATGAAGTTAAATATTTATTTGAAATAAAAACTTTAATTTTTGAATGGCTAAAAAATAATGATATGCAAGACTCAATACGGTATAAAACTTGGCGAACAATTGATACAGGAATAAGGTTATTGAATTGGTCAAAACCTCTCAGTTATTTAATTAGCAAGGAAATTATTAATTCAGAAGAAATCACTCAAATTAATGACTCAGTAAAACGTCAAGCTAAGTATTTAAGAGATAATTACATTGAAAAGTATGATTTAAGTAATTGGGGCGTATTAATAACTACAGGAATACTAACTTTTTCTGCTGAACATCCTGATATAATAAGCAGTCAAATTGCGGATTGGGCTTTAAAGAAATTAATTCAAGAGTTAAAACTGCAAATTGATGAAACAGGTCTGCAATGGGAACAGTCACCACTTTATTTTATTGAAGTGTTTAGAAGTTCGTTATCTGTTGTGGCCAGTTTTAAAGCTAATGGCGAGCCTGTCCCGCAAGATATTATAGTTGTTTTGAAAAGAATGCTTCAAGTATGTGATTACTTGGTTAAACCAAATGGCCAGCTTTTACAGCAAGGTGACACAGATTCAATTAAAATTGACGACTTAATTGCCACAGCAAAATACCTTTTAGATGGTCAATATTATCCAGATGTTTATTATGATTTTTTATTAATTTCTCTTGCAGATAATGCAGAAGTAGATTTTGCTTCACAAGATTTAACTACTAAAAAATATTATGATTCAGTTATTTCAGGGAACTTTTTCTTTAAGGATACGAGTAAAAAAGATTATTGGCATATATATAATGGCAATTTAGGAAGTGGTCATGGTCATGCAGCTTCCGGTCATATAGATCTGGTCATTAATAATGAAGACATTTTTCTTGATCCTGGAAGATACACATATGTTAATTCACATGAGCGGAGAAATTTGAAGTCGGGCTATTCACATAATGTTGTTCTGGTAGATAATTCTTTTCCTACTGTTCCTTTAAATTCTTGGAAGTTTAGCACAGTGGTCTCAAATCAAAGGAACGAAGTACAGCATTTTAAGAAATTTGACAGTGTTAAATGTTCGTATATTGATAAAAAGGCAAAATACATTGTAACGAGATATTATATCTGGATTAAGGCTCATGAAATAATGGTTGTTGTAGATGTTGTGGAAAATACTGGTAAACATCTACAGAGTGATAACTGGATTTTTAGCCCTATGTGCAAAATGAAAGAAATAACCCGAAGCCAAATTAAAATTAGCACTGAGAAAAATGAATATTATTTATTTCATTCGCTAAAAAAGGTTGAATTTGAAAAGCAAATCATTTCAGATAGGTACAATCAATTACAGGACACTTTTAAACTAATTATTTCGGATAAATTTGAAAACAACAATGTTTCCTACACAGTAATTGGCAAAAAAGATGTGATTGAAAATGTTGAGCATGTTAATTCAGTAAGAAATGGTAAAGTTGATACCAGCGATATTCACAATTACGGTTTAGTCATTTCTTTAAAAGGGAAAAAGAAGATAACTGTTGACATTCAGCATCAAAATACTATTAAAGGAAATAAATTATATTTTATAAATAATTTGCCTTTTTACGGCAACATAGGCGTTAAAGAAGGGTTCCAATAAGGAAGAGGTGAATTAAAATGAAAAAGAAACAAACCCTTTCTTTTATAATAACTATAGTTTTAGCTGCTTTTGGCATAGCTTTTACCCAAACAGATGTTAAGGCGGCTACATATTATGTTGATCCTAAGGGAGCAGACTCAAACAACGGGTTGAGTAAAAATCACGCTTGGAAAACTCTGGATAAAGTAAATTCTGTTAAATTTTTACCTGGCGATAAAATTTTATTTAAGAGTGGAGCTACATGGAATGGTCAACTTCATCCTCAAGGAAACGGTAATGAAAATCAACCAATTGCAATCAGCAAATATGGTGGAAAAATAAAGCCTCTTATTAATGGTAATGGTACAGCTAATTATGTTAGAAATTCTGGGACTGTAATGTTAATTAATCAACATGATTGGATTATTAAAAATCTGGAAGTTACAAATTATAGTACCACGGTTCATTCACAAAGATCGGGAATCTTAGTTATCAATAATACCAATGCACCTGAAAAGAATATTACAATTACTCGTAATTTTGTTCATGATGTTAATTCTGATACACAAGTGGATCACGCTTGGAAAGTAACAGGTGGAATCATACTGATTGGAATAAATGAAGATCTTAATGGCAAAATCAACAAAAGCAAAAACTTCGGATTTCAGAATGTTTCGGTAACAGATAATCAAGTCAAGAATGTGGCTACCGCTGGAATTAGGAATAAAACAACGATGCTTTATTCTAATGGTTCGGAAAGTTATCCCAAGTTAAATAAAAATATTAATTATGAAAATAACACTGTCGACGATGTGTTTGGTGATGGAATGATTATCTCTGAAGTCGCAAGTGAAGGTACAGTCAAAAACAATGTTGTTAACAAGTTCTGTAATGCAAATACTAATTATAACTATGCTGGATTATGGGTAATGTCTTCAGACAACGTTGTAGTTGAAGGAAATGAAGTTGCCAACGGCATGTATGGTAGTAACGATGGCACAGCTTTTGATATTGACTTAAATTGCAAAAACGTTATTGTTCAGCACAATTATTCTCATGATAATGCTCGCGGCACAGTGTTATTTATGAATTATTCTAGAAATGGAGTATTCAGATATAATGTCAGCATTAACGATGGGTGGGACAATAATAAGTTAATTTCTTACTTACCGGATGTTGATACAGAAAAGGTTGACATTTATAACAACTTGTTTATTACCAATCCCAACACAGCTGAAATTTTTAAGACAAGTTCTCAAAATAGAGCTCTGAAATTCGTAAATAATGTCATTGTGTCTAAATCAGGAACAATAAAAGCTTTTAATGATGATAATATGACTGGTGATATAGATATTTCTAATAATGCTACTTACGGTTTTAATGACAGATGGTTTGTTAATAGTCAAAATATTAAGTTAAAAAATCCGGAATTTGTAGCACAATTACTAGCTGATATTCAAAATAGCAATCCAGGAATAAAAAATATCAACATCGCTGAATTATTGCAAATGAAAGAGTTACAAAATTCTGGTACAAGAATAGCAAATAATTTAACAGACTTTTATGGGAATCCTGTTTCTGTAACGCCTTCAATTGGGCCCTTAGAATTAAAGTAATATAAGAAAGGTTTTTATTTTATGAAAATGAATATTAATTATGGTCATAATCCTGAAGATATAAAAAATTATTCAACTTCAGATTTAAGAGATCAATTTTTAGTTGAAAAAGTATTCGAACCAGGAAAAATAAATTTGACTTATACATACAATGATCGAATGATTCTTGGTGGAGTAATGCCCACCAATAAGCCCCTAGAAATAGTTTTAAATAAGGATTTAGGAGTAGAATATTTCCTTCAAAGACGGGAATTAGGAATTATTAATTTAGGAGGCGATGGAGCTTTAGAAATTGACGGTAAGAAAGAACAAATGACCAAGCATGATGGCTTTTATATTGGTAAAGGAAATAAGCATGTAGTATTCACTTCTACAAATGTTAAAGATCCCGCAAAGTACTATGTTGTATCAACACCAGCACAGAAAACATATCCTAATAAAAAGTTGTTATTTAAAGATGCTCTCAAGAAGTGCTTGGGGGATCAAGAGCACATGAATAAACGGACTATTTATAAATACATTGATGCTAGTCAGATGGATACCTGTCAATTACAGATGGGATATACCGTTTTAGATAGTGGTTCAGGGTGGAATACGATGCCTGCACATACTCATGCTAGACGTATGGAAGCTTACCTCTATTGTGAGTTTGCTTCTTCAGATACTCGTGTGTTTCACATTTTAGGTAAACCAAATGAAACCAAAGAAATAGTTATCAGGAATGAACAAGCTGTAATCAATCCCAGTTGGTCGATACATTGTGGAGTAGGCACAACAAACTATGCTTTTATTTGGGCTATGGCCGGTGAAAATCAAACTTATGACGATATGGATACAATTCCAATGGAAGATTTAAATTAAAAGAGGATAAAAATGGAACAATCAAAAGAAGAAATCAAGAATAATGAAAAAGCACTAGACAAGTTTAAAATGAGTTATTTTGATTTGTCAGGTAAGGTAGCTATTATTACTGGCGGTAATACTGGTTTAGGACAAGGATATGCAATTGCTTTGGCAGAAGCCGGAGCAGATATATTTATTCCTACTTTTGGCACACTTGAATGGGATAATACTCGCGCAATGATTGAAAAGCGTGGACGGAAAGTAGAATTTATGGATGTTGATTTGACTAAGCCAGGTGTTCCCCAACAAGTTATAGAAAAAGCACTGGAAACTTTTGGTCATATTGATATCTTAATTAACAATGCTGGCATGATCAGACGTAACCCATTGCTTGAATCAAAAGATGAAGATTGGGATAAAGTTATTAATATTAATTTGAATGCAGTTTACCATATGTCCATGGCAGCAGCTAAAGTAATGGCCAAACAAAAGTCAGGTAAAATCATAAATATCGGTTCTATGTTATCGTTCCAAGGTGGTAAATTTATTCCCTCATACACAGCTTCAAAGCATGGTGTTGCAGGACTCACCAAATCTTTTGCCAGTGAACTAGGTGCTTATAATATTCAAGTTAATGCTATTGCACCGGGTTATATTAAAACAGCTAACACTGCTCCGATTCGTGCTGACAAAGATCGTAACCAAGAAATTCTTGATCGAATTCCAGCCGGTCATTGGGCAGAGCCATCAGAATTAATGGGAGTAGCAGTTTTCTTAGCTAGTGCTGCTTCAAACTATGTTAACGGTATTATTTTACCAGTTGATGGAGGTTATTTAGTAAGATAGGATGATAGGGAGCGGCTCAAATGCCGCTTTTTTATTGGTGAAAAATAATGGAGTCTATAAAGAATAAAGTCTTAACGGTTGGTGAACCAATGATTGTATTTAGTTCAAGAGATTTGGATCAATCATTGGTTGATTCTGAACATTTTACAACATTTCCTTCTGGGGCAGAGCTAAATGTAGCTGTTGGTTTAGAAAAGTTGGGTATAAAAACAACATATTTATCAAATGTAGGTGATGATCTTTTAGGTAAAAAAATTGTCAATTTTCTGCAAAAACAAAAGATAGATATTAGATATTTACGACAAGATAATGAATGGCCAACGGGGTTTTACTTTAAAGAATTGGTATCAAAAGGGGATCCTCAAATTGCATATTGTCGCAAAAATTCAGCTGCTTCTCACTTGTGCTGCTCAGATTTAGCGAATATTAATTTGGCTGACTATCAGGCAGTGCATGTGACAGGTATTTTAGCTGCACTGTCAACTAATGCTTTAGATTTAACTAAAAAAATTTTAACAGAAGCAGAAGACAAAAAAATTCTTAGTTTTTTTGATCCTAATATTCGCCTGTCTCTATGGAAAGACCAAACTACAATGATTCAAATACTAAACGATTTGTCATTTCAAGCTAACGTAGTTTTGCCAGGAATTAATGAAGGAAAAATTTTGGCTGGTACATCTGATCCAGAAGAAATTGCGGATTTTTATCTCAGTAAAAGTAAAAATACAAACTTGGTTGTGGTTAAGCTAGGTGCTAAAGGTGCTTATTACGAGACAAGAAGTGGCAACAGAGAATACATTGACGGTTATCATACAAGCAAAATTATTGACACAGTTGGTGCAGGTGATGGCTTTGCGGTGGGTCTAATTTCAGGATTGATTTCTGGTTTGAAAATAAGTCAATCAGTAAAGAGAGCCTGTGCAATTGGCTCTTTAGCAATTCAGTCACAAGGTGATAATGATGGCTATCCAAACGTAAAGCAACTAGAAAGGTTTATGAGGGAAAAAAGTAATGAGAATAAAGATTAGCTTAAAAGATGTGAATTCGAATGTCTTATTAGAACGAACTCAGAATGATATAGTAACACTTGCTTTTAAAAAAAGGTATCAATTAGGAGATTATTATGAAATTGAACTGGAAAGCCCTTCTTCGTATTTAGTCGTTCAGCTCGATCCTGTTTTGAATCCTACTCTGGTTTTTATACCAAATAAGTGTTGGAGATATAATATACCATTTAATTTTCAACGTTATCCTTCCATGCCAGACTTTTCTTTCGGTGGTATTGCACATTATGCATGCGTAAGAAAAGCAACAAAAGAAGAAATATCAAGAGAACAAAACTTAGCTTTTAATTCACATGATCAACTTCAAAATAATGGTGCATTTCCTCATGTTACTGCTAATGCTGAAACCAGAAATGAAGACGCTTTCTTAGCAAAAAATGTTATAGATGGTTATTTGGCAAATGATGGACATGGTCGTTTTCCTTTTCAGTCTTGGGGAATAGATCAAAGAGATGATGCTGAACTAAAACTGGATTTTGGTCGTAATGTATTAGTCACAAAGATTGGCTTACTTTTGCGTGCGGACTTTCCCCATGACAATTATTGGACCAAAGCAGATATAGAATTTTCTGATAAAACAAAAATCACAGTTAATTTAAAAAAGACAGATAAAATTCAGTACTTTACTGTTACAGAGAAAAAAATAAATTATCTCAAAATTACTCATTTACGCAAAGCAACAAATGGTGATAATACTTTTCCTTCTTTAAGTCAATTAATAGTTTGGGGCTCAAATAGACCTTGATTTTAATATATACGAAGTAATTTTTTGAAAAAGCGTTTGCATTTTTCTTTGCCATTAAATATAATAGCAATAGACAAGCGAACAAAAGTTAACATAATCAAACAAAATCGAAAACTTGTCTATTGCTAAGGAGGGCCTAATTTGTGAATGAAAATAACTTGTTTTCTGCGAATGCAGTATTTGTAAGTGATGCATCAGATCCAACCACTATTTTTAAGGACGTTTCAGATAAGTTGCTTGCTCTTAATTTGGTCAACGATGGCTTTTTCAATGGGATTAACCAGCGCGAACAACAGTATCCGACAGGAATAGATACTTCGCCAATTGCAGAAGAATTGCCAAATATTGCTGTACCGCATACTGAAGGTGAGTTTGTTAATACTTGTTTGATAGTTCCTGTTGCTTTAAAAGCACCGGTACCCTTTAAAAATATGATTGCACCTGATCAAAGTTTACCGGTAAAGTTTCTGTTTATGATCTTGAATAATAATCCAGAAGGACAAGCAAACATTTTAGCACAAATTATGGATTTTCTTAGACTCACACCAGTTTCAAAGTTACAAACATTATTTAACCTTACCAAAACTGATAAGATTTATCAGTTCTTAAGTAAGAATTTTAGTCAACAGTAGGAGGGCTTTTTATGAGCAGAGAAGTAAAATTTATAGCTGCGTGTGGTGCTGGGGTCAATTCATCACACCAGATAAAGGATGCAGTTGAAGAAGAAATGAGAAAGCGTGGTTATAACGTTAAAGTTGATGCCTATATGATTAAAGATGTCAATGAAGATCTTTTATCACATTATGATGGCTATTTAACAATTGCCAAAACTGATCTTTCCTTTAAACCAAAAATTCCGTTAATTGATGCAGGAGCAATTTTGTATCGTATACCAGCTATGGCTAAACCAGTTTATGACAATGTAGAAAAAGTTGTTAAAGAAATTAATGCTGAATAGGATTTCAAGAGGAAATAAAAATGAATGGGATAATTAGTTTCGCTAACTCACTTTTTAAACCTTTAATTGATATGGGTGCAGCTACAATAATGTTAATTGTTCTAACATTAATTGCAGTGCTCTTTCGTGTCAAGTTCACTAAGGCCTTAGAAGGTGGCTTGAAATTAGCTATTGCTATTACAGCGATAGGTAATGTTATGAATATGTTGACTACAGCATTTCAAAAACCAATGTTGCAATTCGTTAAGCACACTGGTATCCACATGGATATGCAAGATATGGGTTGGGCACCACTTGCTACTATAACTTGGGGTTCACCATATACCTTGTTTTATCTGTTAGTTTTAATTATTTTGAATGTTGTTCTGTTGGTACTAAACAAGACAAACACTCTTGACGTAGATATCTTTGATGTTTGGCATCTGGCATTTGATGGCTTATTCTGTGTTTATGTTGGTGCTCCTCTTTGGCTGTCAACCTTATTGGTACTTTTCATTGGTACTATGAAAATCATTAACTCTGACTTAATGAAACCTACATTTAATGATTTGTTAGATGCCCCTGAAGGTAACCCAATGACTACTACTCATATGAACTATATGATGAATCCAATCATCATGGTGTTTAACAAGTTCTTTGACAAATGTCTGCCTTGGCTAGATAAATTTGACTTTGACTCTACTAAATTGAACGAAAAAATCGGTTTCTGGGGCAGTAGATTTGCTATTGGTGTTTACCTTGGTGTGTTCGTTTCCTTGCTAGCAGGTAATAACTTTGCAACTGAACAGGGATGGAAAGATATGTTCACACTATCATTTATTGGTGGTTCATGTATTGAATTATTCTCTGTAATTGGTTCGTGGTTCATCGCGTCCGTTGAGCCATTGTCTCAAGGTATTGCTGATTTTGCGACTAAGAAATTTTCTGGCCGTACCTTTAATATTGGACTTGACTGGCCATTCTTAGCTGGTCGTTCCGAAATTTGGGCAGCCGCTAATGTATTGGCTCCAATTATGATGCTTGAAGCAATGGTCTTGCCTGGTAACAGGTTAATGCCTTTAGGCGGAATCATCGCTATGGGTGTTACTCCAGCTTTGCTAGTTGTTACTCGTGGTAAAATTATTCGGATGATTATCATTGGGACAATTGAATTACCTATCTTCCTTTGGGCTGGTACTATGGTTGGTCCTTTTGTTACCAACATGGCCCACTCTGTAGGTGCTGCTATTCCTGCACATACCTTGGTTTCAGACACTACTATGGAAGGTCCAGTTGAAAAATTCTTGGCTTACTTAGTCGGAAATGCTTGGAAACAACAAGGAATGTTTATTGTTTATGCCTTAATCGCTTTGGCAGTTTACCTTCTTTTATTCATCTGGTATGCAAAACAAATGAAGAAGAGAAATGCAGAATATGCTGCAGCAAAAAAGGCTAAATAATCATTGGAATGTATTGGCTTAAGGGTGATCAAATTGAAGAAAACAAAAGTATCAGATAAAGAAAAGGCTAGAAGGAATCGTATCCTTTTTTGGTCAATTGTTGTAATTGTAATTAACTTGCTACAGATTTTATTTAAGAATTGGATAACAAGTCTAATTGCCATGGTTGGTACAATCTATGCCTTATATCGTATTGTTGTTTTTGATAATCCTAAAAATCGCCTTAGTCAAAAATACTATGATTGGAAAGGCAATAAGCTAAGTAAATAGATAACTTTAAATGCCATTAGGAAATTTTGTCCTAACGGCATTATTATTTCATAAGATTGCAAATATTATGTTTTTTAATGAATTCAGGAGTTAAGAAATGAAAAAGGCAAAAAAGCTTATTAATCTTATAGCAGCTTCAGTGACACTGTTTCTAGTGAGTGTTTCAACAAAGAATACTATTTTGGCTGCAGAAAACGATTTGCCCGAAATGGGTCAAAAGGCAAATGTTACTTTTGATAAGTATTCACTGATGATTAATGGAGTAAGGACTCCAATATACTCAGGAGAATTTGAATATTGGCGTTTGCCAAGTCAATCTCTATGGCTTGATGTCCTGGAAAAAATGAAATCAGAAGGGTTCAATGCAGTAACAATTTACTTTAATTGGGGTTTTCATTCACCAAAACAGGGTGTATATGATTTTTCCGGAATTCGAAATGTTGATAAGCTATTAAAAATGGCACAAGATGTTGGACTATATGTTATAGCTCGTCCAGGACCTTATATTAATGCTGAAACAGACGCAGGAGGCTTTCCCGGGTGGCTGCTAACACAAAAAGGAAGAGCCAGATCTTCAGATGCTGACTATACCCAAAGCTATAATGAATGGCTAGATCATATAGATCCCATTATTGCTAAACATCAAATTACTAATGGTGGCAATGTTATATTGTATCAAATTGAAAATGAATATACTGGTTGGAAACGTGATTCACAGTATATGGAAGACTTGAAAAATAAAGTCAAAAAAGATGGCATAACCGTTCCAACATTTCATAATGACAAAAGTGGACCGCAGGGTACATGGGCTAGTGGTAAAGGAGCACCAGATATGTATGCTTTTGATCGGTATCCGGGTTTAGGTAATGTTGGAGCACTACCAAATACCTTTGAGGATCCACATACTAAAGGCTGGGGAATTAAATCACCAATCTTTTTAGCTGAATTAGGAAATGGCTGGTTTGATCCCTGGGCAGGAAAAGGTTACAGTTATTGGCGTGAACAACGTGGCACGGCTGCAGAAAATATTATTAATAAGCATATTATAGGTGAAGGTGGTACCATAATAAGTTCCTATATGACTTATGGGGGGACATCTTGGGGCTACTTGCCTTTCCCTGGCGGTTATACTTCATATGATTATGGCGCGGCAATTAATGAATATCGGCAGTTAGATGATAAAACAGCTCAACAAAAGAAAATTGGATTAATGCTACAAAGTGTTAAACCAATTGCAAAAACTGATCTGGTTTCTGAAAATACATCTTCAGACAATACATTTTATTTGATCCAAAGAGAAAATCCAGATACAAAAACAAAATTTTATTTTGTCCGGCATAATAAAACCAATTCTAACAATGATGATACTTATAATTTGCCAATAAAAACAGGAGAAATTGATACTACAGAGCCAATAAGAATAAATGGACAAAATTCTAAAGTTATAATTGCCAATTATAACTTTGGTAAACAGCATTTAGTATATTCTACTAATGAAATTTTTACTAACTTTTCTAATGGTAGTGATGATGTGGCTGTAGTATATAGTGGCAATGGTGATCAAAATAAAACAGTACTTAAATATGATTCAGAGCCAGATGTGAAAGTTAAGACAGGAAAAGTAGATGTAAAATGGGATGATAATAATAAAACTTTAAGTTTATCTAATCAATTTGATGGTCTCGCAAATGTTCAAATAACCAGCAATGAAAAATCTTTACGTTTGATCATGGGATCTTATGATCAAATGAATAACTTATGGGAGAAAAAAACTGATCAAGGAACTGTTTTAATTGATGGACCTTATTTAGTTAGAACTGCCAAATCGGAAAATAAAACGTTGAATTTGAGTGGTGATAGTTCAAAAGCGGTTGAAATGAAAGTTTTTTGTCCTAAAGATATCAATGAAATAACTTGGAATGGCCAACCACTTAATACGAAAAGTAGTTCTGAATGGGAAGTTGGATCCATTCCTGGAATCGATCAAGATAAAGTTGTTTTACCAGAACTGAATAATTGGCGATATCATGATGCGACTTTCGAAGCTGATCCTAAATTTGACGACTCAAATTGGCAGACTGCTAACAAAGACAGTTCTAATAGTATAACTAATTTTACAGGTAAACATGTTTTATTTGCAGATGATTATGGCTTTCACCATGGTAATGTCTGGTATCGGGGTCACTTTAATTCAGATGGCAAAGAAAAGACTATTAAATTAAATGCAATTACGGGCAATTATGGTGCATACTCAGTTTGGCTTAATGGTCATTTTATGGGTAGCTGTGAAATGGAAAAAGACGAAAGTAAGCAAAAAGATTTTACGATTGACTCTTCATGGCTTGAAAAGGGCAAAGACAATATAATTTCTGTTTTAGTTGCAAATATGGGTCACGATGAAGACGGCAATAATAAGGATACTCAAAAAACTGCTAGAGGCCTTATAGATGCCAGCGTAGAAAGAGAAGGGGAAAATGGAGCTGACGTTACATGGAAACTTCAAGGCAATATAAATGGAGAAGATATAACTGATACAGTTAGAGGATCTTACAACCTTGGCGGACTTTATGGTGAACGTCATGGCTGGTATTTACCCGGGTTTGATTCTTCATCTTGGAAGAAAATAACTTTACCTGATCAGGTATCGTCGCCTGGAGTTGCTTGGTATAATACAGATTTTGATCTAGATATTCCCCAAAATTATGACGTACCTATTTCTTTAAAAATAAGTGATGATACTTTTGGCCCTAACGGGGCAAAATATCGAGCATATATATATATTAACGGCTGGCTTTACGGCCAATATATTAATAATGCTGGACCACAACAAGAATTTTATTTGCCTTCAGGTTTATTAAATGAACAAGGGCATAATAAAATTTCAATTGCAGTTTGGAGTCTTGATGCTCAAAGTGCAAAATTAGGTAAAGTAAGTCTTGAGGCAAAGGGGGCTTATAATACACCACATACTGTAAATGTTGAAAAGTCACCTACATATCAAGAGCTTTTCAAGCATTACGAAAATTCTGATCATAAAACAAGTAACGAAAATATTATTAGTTTACCACCGAGTGACAGTAAGGATAACAGTAATCAGTCTGCAACTGACAAAACTGTGGTAGAAAATAAGAAGCATGCAGTAAAAAAGAAAGTTATGCATAATGCATATGTGTATGATAAAAATGGTAAAAAAACCAAGGTAAAGATGATTCGCTCTGGCAAAGTAATTTTGACTTATGGGAAAATTTCCATTAAAGGTAGGAAATTTTATGTTATAAATAACAATAAGTATATTGCCGCGGGTAATATTGATGGTAGTAAAAAAGTTCTTATTCATAATGCGTATATTTATAATGAGCAAGGTAAACGAAGAAATAAAAAAGTTTTAAAAAAGAATCGTAAAATTTTGACTTTTGGCTCTCCTCGTCAGATAAGAAATAAAAAATATTATATTATTGGGATTAACAAGTATATTAAGATGAGCAATTTTGTCAAAAGGAAATAAGTTCATTAAATAATGATTCTTAAGGAGTAGCCTTTGAATAAGAAAAAAGCATTGGAATATTTTCCAATGCTTTTTATGTTCCATTAATTGCTAATATTGTTGACTAGTGTATATAAATTCAATTTTAATCAAAAAAATTAAGTTGAATTTTCTAAAAAATCAAATTGCAATGAAACGCTTTCTTTGATAAACTTTAAGTGGTATCAACCAGTTTAATAAGGAGGGGGAATTAATGGGAAAACCACTTTATCGGCAAGTTATTTTAGACTTGGAAAAACAAATAAAAGATATGAAGCCAAATGCTAAATTACCAAGTGAGAGGCAATTACTAGTTAAATATGGTGTTAGTCGTAATACTATTAGATTGGCGTTGCAAGATCTTGAAGAAAGGGGATTAATATATCGCCTTCATGGTAAAGGTACTTTTGTTTCAAGTACTTTTCTTAATCAACCTAATATTGGTGGGATGTATTCTTTCTCAGAAGAATTAAAGCGGGCAGGACAAAAAGCGTCAACCAAAAATCAAAGTTTAGAACTGATAATTCCAAATAATAATATTGCAGCACAATTAAATCTAACTTCAAATGAAAAAGCATATAAGCTTGTTCGTTTGCGGCTTGCTGACAATGAGCCACGAATTTTTAGCACCTCTTATTTACCGGAGAAATTATTTTCCGAACTTAGTTTAAACGATTTAAATGCTAAACCACTTTATGATGTCATGAAAGAAAAATATGACCAAATTAGTGTAATGGCGTTTGAGGATGTTGAAGCTGTTTGTCTTAATCAAGAAGAAAGCAGAAATCTGGCGGAGAAGGTCGGCTCACCAAGTTTAAAGATTTTTCGCAAGACTATTAATGATAAAAATGTACCAATTGAGTTTACGATTTCTTTAGCCAGAGGCGATAAGTTTGTTTATCGTTCACGTCAATATAATGATTTATTTTAGATAATATAAGGAAGGTAAAAATAAATGTTTTCAAAAACAGATGCAGAATTAGAAAAATTGGGTGCAAAAATTACTACCCGTGAAATTGAGCAGCAACCTGAATTATGGCAGCAAACCTGGTCCATTTATCAGAATAACAAAACTAAAATCACTGATTTTTTGAAACCAATAAATCAAAAATGGGGTAAAGTCAGAGTGATTTTTACAGGCGCTGGAACTAGTGCATATGTAGGAAATACAATCATGCCATATTTACAAAAGAATGGCGATAGAAAAAAATACGATTTTGAAGCAATTGATACCACAAAAATTGTCTCTACTCCTGAAAATTATTTAGAAAAAGATACCCCGACAATTCTGGTTTCATTTGCACGTAGTGGCAATTCACCTGAATCCGTAGCTACTGTTGAATTGGCTAAAAAATTAGTCACGAATTTATATCAAATAGCAATTACTTGTGCTCCGGAAGGACATTTGGCGCAGGATCTAGAAGGAGATCCTACCGGCCTTGTCTTGTTGATGCCCGCAAAGTCTTTAGATCAAGGCTTTGCAATGACTGGTTCGTTTTCTTGCATGAGCCTGATGGCACTACTTGTGTTTGATACTTTGACTGACGAAAAGAAAGAGCATATTGTTAATCAAATTGCCCAAATGGGTAAAAGCGTCATTGACAGAGAGAATGAAATTCAATCTTTAGTTGACATTGACTTTAATCGAATTACTTATATAGGTAGTGGTAGCTTAGGCGGTTTGGCTGAAGAAACTCGACTTAAAATTTTGGAATTAACTGCAGGAGAAGTAGCGGCTTTATTTGATACATCAATGGGATTGCGCCATGGTCCTAAGTCATTCTTAGATAAAAAGACAATTGTTTTTGATTTTGTTTCTAATAATACCTATACCAGACAATACGATTTAGATATTTTGAATGAGATTAAAGATGATCAAATTGTACCGCTGGTGATGGCTGTCGGTCAGGAAAAGGAGGGTCAGGATTTCTCAGGAAAATCTTTCATGTTTGCTGAGAAAGAATTGTTGCCCGACGCGTACTTGGCATTACCTGACGTAATGTTTGGCCAAACAATTGCTCTTTTAACTTCTATTAAAGTTAATAATAAGCCTGATACGCCATCGCCAACTGGTACAGTCAATCGTGTAGTCAAAGGTGTTACAATTCACGAATTCAATTAATGTGCTTTTGTTATGGGTACTAAAGGTAAAAATATGTTTTTAATAATAACCGTTTTAAATATAAAAATACATGTTGACAAAAATTGGTTGGTACCTTATCATAAAGTGTGAAAGCGTTTTATGTAATATTTAGATTTCCTTGAAAGATATGGAGGAATAAAACATGAATATTGTGGGAGCAAGAGTTGATGAACGCTTGGTTCATGGGCAAGTGGCTAATTTATGGACACCCCAGTTGCAAGTAGAACGGATTATTGTTCTGGACGAAAAAGCAGCTAAAGATGATATTCAAAAGAGTGGTCTTAGAATGGCTACCCCAATGTCTACCAGATTGAGCGTTTTACCAACAGAAATTGCTGCAGATCATTTAAAGAAAAACCGTTACGGGAAACAAAGACTGTTTTTGGTAGCTAAAAAGCCTGATAAGTTTCTTGACTTGCTTAACATGGGTATTAAGCTTGATACAATTAATGTTGGTAATATGTCCAAACAAGATGACACTACTGAATTGACTAAGCAAGTTAATATCAATGAGCATGAAGCCGATGTTTTTAGAGAGATTTCTGGCAAAGGCGTTAACTTAATTGCCCAATTAAATCCTAGTGTTGAGTCACGGGATTTAATGAAATTGATTAATGAAAAGATGAAGTAGGAGGAGAAAAATGGCTTGGTGGCAAATATTACTGCTTACTTTGTATGCAGGATTAGAAATTTTAGATGAATTGCAAATTTATTCATCATTAAACACACCAGTTGGTGCTGGATTGATCGCCGGTCTGATCATGGGAGATCTGCCTACCGGTTTGTTTATCGGTGCGTCAATGCAGTTGACAGTTTTAGGTATCGGTACTTTTGGTGGTGCTTCAAGAATTGACGCTACTACTGGTACAGTTTTGGCAACAGCATTTTCAACAAGTATTAAAGGTATGAGTCCTCAAACGGCTATTTCTTCAATTGCTGTTCCAGTTGCTGCTATTATGATTGAATTGGACGTTTTGGCAAGATTCGCCAACACTTACTTTTCACACAGAATTGATCATTTGATTGATCAAGACAAGATTAACTATAAGGCTGTTGAAAGAAATGTTTTATACGGTGCAATTCCGTGGTCACTTTCACGTGCTGTTCCTGTATTTATCGCATTGGCCTTTGGTCAGGGATTAGTACAACAGATCGCAAATGCTTTAAATGGAGATCTATTATGGCTGGGTAACGGTTTGACTGTTGCTGGTGCCACATTGCCAGCCGTCGGTTTTGCGGTTTTATTACGGTACTTACCAGTTAAGAGACATGCAGCATATTTGATCTTGGGCTTTACAATTACGACATTGTTCTCAGTTCTCTTTAGTGGTATGCAAGCCTTGGGTACGGGCTTATCAGCTGTTAACAAAGGCTTCACTACTATTTTCAACGGTTTGCCAATGCTTGCAATCGCAATGCTTGGATTAGCTCTTGCAATTTTGCATTACAAGAATATTCCAATAAATAAGGGTACTGCTCAAGCACAAAGTACTGAAAGTCAAAGTAATAGTGCAAGTTCAAGCTCTGATGACGATGAAGGAGAGATTACTGATGACGAACTCTAAACCTAAATATAAATTAACTGAACAAGACTTCAATCAAATTAACCGTAGATCTTTGTTTGGTTTCCAGTTAGGCTGGAACTATGAAAGAATGCAGAATAGTGGCTATCTATACACTATTTTGCCGCAATTGAGAAAAATTTATGGCGATGATACTCCAGAATTGAAAGAAATGATGAAGACTCATATGCAGTTCTTTAATACATCTAACTTCTTTAATACAATCATCACCGGTCTTGATCTTGCCGTAGAGGAAAACGAAGGTATTGAAGGAAAAGACACTGTTACTGGTATTAAAGTTGGTTTGATGGGTTCATTTGCCGCAATCGGTGACTCTATCTTTGCTTCTTTGATTCCAACTATTTTTGGTGCTTTAGCTGCCTCAATGGCAACTCAAGGAAACCCTATTGGTGTTATCATTTGGGTAATTGCCTGCCTTTTGATTTGTGTCTTCCGTTGGAAGCAACTTCATTTTGCCTATGATAAAGGTGTTTCTCTTGTTACAGACATGAGAGACCGCTTAAACGCTTTAACTGACTCAGCTACTGTTTTGGGTGTATTCATGGTTGGTGCCCTTGTTGCTACTATGGTTAACATTAAGTTTGCTTGGGCACCTCAAATTGGTAAAGTTACCATGAATGTTCAAAATAATTTGGACATGATTCTTCCTAAGTTGTTACCAGCAGCTGTCGTAGGCTTTGTTTACTGGCTTCTTGGTAAGAAAGGTATGACTTCAACAAAAGCAATCTTTATTGTTTTAATACTTTGTATTGTTTTAGGTGGCCTTGGAGTTATTGCTAAGATATAATTAGATATAGTAATTGCTTTAAGCAAATCTAGATAGTATAAGTATTAAATGGAAAGATAAAGTATGGCAGAAAAAGAATTAATTTTAATTAGTCATGGCAAAATGGCAGAAGGTGTAAAAGCCAGTGCCGAATTAATTATGGGCGAGCAAGAACATGTACATACGGTATGTTTGCTTCCATCTGAAGGCCCTGATGATTTTAAGAAAAAATTTGAAGACCAGATTTCAGGAATGAATATCGATGATGTTACTGTTTTCGCTGATTTAATGGGCGGAACTCCAGCAAATGTGGTTAGTCGTCTGATTATGGGTGGTCAAAAAATTCACTTAATCTCGGGAATGAATTTACCACTGGTAATTGAATGGCTCAACAGTCAAATGAGCGGTGCAGAATCCGATTATGTGACAGCTGGGAAAGCTGGTATAGTTGATGTCACTGAAATGTTGGCTAATATGAAAAAGTAAATTTATGCGAATAAATAGCGCCTAGTTTTCAAACTAGGCGCTATTTTTATTTATATTAAATTTTTAGAACAGTATTTGGATTGTCTCTAATGGTGCCAGAGCTTCATTAATAATAGCAATGCCGTTTTCAACACTAATTTGAGCCTTGCTTTTTCTGACAGAGTTATTGTCTTTCCTAATAATTGTAGCTTCATTACTTGTTAGTGGAGCTGCTAAGTGCCATTTTATTTGTTGATAACTGTCTAAAGTAAAGTTGGCTAGCCATGCTTTTTGACCATCATTTTCAACTAACAGTTTAACATTTGGCATTCCTACTAAATAGTCTACCGGTTTGACACTATCAAGTATTTGTTGCAACAGACCTTGTTTATATGTAGTAAATTGAGATTCCCAGCCATAGCGTGAATCTTGATCTATCGGAAGCACAACAATATGCTGGTCAATAACAGCCATGACGTTACCTAATTTTTCATCAATTGCGTTGTAGGCAAATGACCACACTTTCACAGAATTTTGCGGTTGATACACAATTTTCAAATAGTTTCCTGTTTGCTGCAGCATTGTAATTCGCGGACTTTTAACTCCTTCAACAATCTGTCCATCTGCCTGTTCAAAGACTTGATAGTTTGAACGAACTGGATGCCACTCGGCTTTTTCAATATGCAGTAAATTGCCTAAATTTCTGTCTAATAAAACTTGGACACATTCACCATCAAGCAACACAAAATTGTTTTTAACTAATTCAGTAACTTGGGAATTTGACAAATTACGCAAAAGCTGGCCAGAAATAGCAACTACTTCATTTTTCAATGAAGTTTTTTTGCTGATAGGCAGAATCGTTGTAGCAAAACCAAAAGCCCCCAAAAGACTGGCCCAATTCTTTTCGTGAGGTAAAAGTTCCTCGACATTTTTACCAGTTTTAGTTTGCAAAAAGTAACTAGAGTCTTGATCAACCAAAACTTTTATTCCTCTTAAGTGGTCTATCGGCAAGCGATTTGCTAATAGTTGGTTAACAAACGGTTTAATTTGAGCGAGCATTTCTGCATAGTGCCAACTATCATTGATACCGTTGCCCATCATGTCAAATAAATTAAGTAAAATTCCCTGGCTTCCAATTAGGGCGGAAGTAATAATCTGAAATGCGGTAAACGCATTTGACTTAACTAATGGAGAATACATATAGCTTTCCAATTCAGGGTACAGTTCTGCATTTTCACCTAAAAACGCAGCGGTAATGCGAGTATATTCTTCGAAATATCTACCGTATTGTAATGGTGCAACTTCATTATAAGCAGGTAAATGAGGCCGAGCCACCTTGGGATGACCTTCTCCAGCCTGTGCCTTAAATAAATTATCCCAATCGCGACCTTCAAGAGCATGCCAATCAGGATAGGAAGTCATTTGTGCCAGATCTGTCTCAGGACTAACCTTGTGAACAGCCTGTTCAATTATATGCTCGGTTTCAATCATCTCTTGACGAGCCTGATCAAGGTAAACCTGTCTTTCCTTAGTTGGTTCACCAGGCTGCAACATCTTTTTAACAAATTCTGCACGCGTTTCCTTTTTGCCTAATTTTTCGTTATATAGTTGCATGTGATAATCACAAAAGCACATTAATTTAAGGGGTGAATGGTTGTAATGGCGAAAATCGTCTTCCAGCCATAACCTGCGGGGATGGATGCTGGCATATTGTGCGTAGGTATTTGCTAAATATTTACGCCATGTTGGATCAGCTGGACAAGCCATATCTTTGGCTTTATTGCCATTAATATCAACGAAAGTATTAAAGCCAATTTCAGGATTAACTTGGTAGCCTCGATCTGAGTGCATAATGGTTGTCCAGGGATTTAAACTAGTTGTTACACCAATTTTAGAAAGTTCTTTTTGTAAGGGCTTTATAGCATCTAACCATACTTGAGTCTCATCTTTAGTTAAGTGACTATGGTTTAATTCTTCACCGTTTATAAAAAAGGCAACATCATCGATTTTGCCTTTTTTTACAAATTCAATTAGTTTTTCGTTTTTTGCTGGAGTATTTGCTCTTGGATCGAGCATGTATCTTAAAGTATAAATAAAAGTCATATTTGTGTACCTATATAAAACTAGTAACTAAGAATAATTTTATCACAGAGATAAATTAATTTCTTTTAAAATAACATTACTTTAATGAATAAAAAAACTATTTATTTTTAAAAAATAACAAATAATATATAATAAAAATTAAAATGTGGGTGGACAACATATTAAAATTAGCTATTTAATTATAGAAATAAAAATAATATAATATAAGCATAAAGCGCTTTCTAAGTAAAATTTAAATTTAAATAACATAAGGAGAAGAAAAATAATGTCGGAACAATATAATTTTAATGATATAGCAAAAATCAAAAATAAGGACAGACATAATTCTTTTAAGCGAATTGGAGTTGGTGTTGTTTCAATAGCACTAACATCAATTTCTATTGGGGTTATGTATTGTCCTTCTCAAGTTGTTAGTGCTAAGGTGGTTACTCATCAATCTACAAAAAGCAAAAAGCATGTAAAGAAGAATAAGAAGATTTTAAAAAAAGCTAGAAAAAATAAGAAATTAGTTTCCGCTATAAAAACTAAAAAAGTTGCTAAAAAGATCATTGCTAACAACAATGAAACAGTAGAAAACGATCAAAATAATGAAACTAACAATGAAACAATAGAAAATTCTCAAAGCAATAATACTAACAAACAAACTGAACAGACACAAAGTAAAGTAAGTACTGATGAAACTAGTCAAAATGCGATTGCTAGCATTGAAAAGAAAGATAAATATTTTGAAGTTACTTATACTAATGGACAAGTAGCCCGACTATATGTATTAAGTCCAAAGATGTTTCGTTATTATATCGACCCCAAGAAAGAATATGGCGATCCTGAACAATCTCAAAAAGGTTTAAATGCCAAAATGTTACAAGAAGATGCCTATGGAACTGGTGGATTAGAAGCTACAAAATCTGAGGAAACTGAAAATGGTTGGAAGCTGTCAACCGGTACAATTGATATTAACTTTGATAAGACAGCAGGAACTATGAGTGTAAGTAAAGGAAATAGGGTAATTTTACAAGAGGATAAACCAATTTCTATTACTGATGATTCAAGTACACAAACACTAAAAGACGATAAAGGTAGTAATTATTTTGGTGGGGGAACTCAAAATGGTAGATTCAATCTGACCGGTGACAAAATTCAAATTGTAAACACCAATAACTGGGTTGATCAAGGTGTAGCTTCACCTAATCCATTTTACTGGTCATCTAAGGGATACGGTGTCGTGCGTAATACTTTTGCACCAGGTAATTATGACTTTGATAGCAATTCAGATGGCAATATAGCAACAACTCATAATGAAAATAGATTTGATGCAATTTATTTCTTTGATGACTCATCTTACGACCTAATTCATGATTACCAAGAGCTAACTGGATTACCAGCTTTGACACCAATCTATGGTTTCTATGAAGCGCACCTAAATGCATATAACCGTGACTACTGGGTTGAAGTTCCCGAAGGAACTTCTGGTGCAATAAAATATCCAGATGGAAAATACTACAAGGAATATGAACCTACTGACCTTCCGGCTGATTTGAAGGATAAAGCAATTCGCGAAACTTTAAATGGTGAAAATGGAGGAACTAGTTATCAATTCAGTGCACGGGCAATGATTGATCAATATTTATCTCATGATATGCCTATTGGTTGGTTTTTACCTAATGATGGTTATGGCGCAGGCTATGGTCAAACTGACTCGCTAGAAGGCAATCTAGCAAATTTAGCAGAATTCATTGATTATGCTAATTCAAAAGGACTGCAAGTAGGTTTGTGGACTCAGCAAAATCTATCACCTGTTGATCCCGCAAATCCTAAGCCTACTGACCGCGACTTTGAAAAAGAAATTCAAAATGGTGTTACTGCACTAAAGACTGATGTGGCTTGGGTAGGTTATGGTTATTCCTTTGGTCTTAATGCGACTCAAACTGCTGCAAGCATGATTAACAAGATTAAGGGTGATCTTTTACGACCATTTATTATTACTGTAGACGGTTGGGCTGGTACTCAAAATACGGCAGCTGTTTGGACTGGTGATGAAACAGGGGGAGAATGGGAATATATTCGTTTCCAGATACCTACCTATATTGGGTCAGGGCTTTCAGGTCAACCGAACTCTGCATCAGATATGGATGGCATTTTTGGCGGTAAAAATCCAATTGTTAATGCTAGGGAATATGAGTGGAAAGCATTTACTCCGATTCAATTAAATATGGATGGCTGGGGTTATAATCCAAAAAATCCTTTTGCATTTGATGAAAACACCACTAATATTAATAGAGCTTACTTGAAGCAAAAATCAATGTTAATGCCATATATTTATAGTATAGCTGCAGATGCAACTTTTGCTGGCAAGCCAATGGTTAGAGCAATGTTTCTTGATTACCCAGATTATCCTGAGGCCTATACTGATTTGGTAAAATATCAATATCTTTGGGGTGATAATTTCCTGATTGCACCGATTTATCAAAACACGGCAAGTGATGAAAAAGGAAACGATGTTCGTAATGGAATATATTTACCTGATAAAAACCAAATATGGATTGACTACTACACTGGAAAAGAATATCAAGGTGGTCAAGTTATTAACGATTTTGCTGCACCAATTTGGAAATTACCTGTTTTTGTTAAGGCAGGAGCTATTATTCCAGTTGCACCAGCAACGAATACGCCAAAAGATTATCTAAATCTGAAAGAGAATAGACGTGAATTTGAAATTTATCCTTCTGGAAATAGTAATTTTACTGTTTATGATGATGACGGAATTTCTGCACAATACAAAAATGAAAAATACACACAAACTCAGATTCATTCTGCGCTAGATGGTTCGAAGTTGACAATTACAGTTGATCCCACAAAGGGTACTTATCAGGGTATGAATCCTAATAAAACTACAGAATTTGATATTAGAACTAAGTCTAACCCTACTACTATTACTGTTAAGATAGGTTCAAAGGATGTCAAACTACGGCAAGCAAGCGACCTAGAGGATTATCAGAAATCTACTAATGTTTATTTCCTAGATAATTCTTATTTAACAAATTCCTATTTGAAAGATATGAGTGAAGATCTTAAACAAAGCTTTTTACGTATTAAACTTGATAAAACTGATGTTACTCAAAATGGAATTGTAGTGTCACTTGATGGCATCAGTGAAGATGCAGATCCTGTAAATAAGATTCCTAATGAAAGCTCGGAAGTAAAAGCCCCTTCAGATATTAAACAAGATTCTGATAAAACTACACAAAATGCTATTGCTATATCATGGACCCCAGTTGAAGGAAGTCAAAGCTATAACTTAAAAGTTGATAATGTTTTGTATACCAACATTAAGAAACCAGAATTTATATTAACTGACCTAAAGCCAAATTCACAGCATACTTTCCAAGTACAGACTGTAACTGAAACAGCTGCTTCTCCTTGGAGTGATATTCAAACATTTAAGTCAAATGAAGATGAACTTAAAAATGCCGTGAAAGTTACTTATGTCAATACAGAGTCAAATATTAAAGGTACTAATATTTGGCAATCTGGCACACCTGGTGAAAATTTGTTTGACGGTGATTTAACTAGTCAAGCACATACCAATTGGTTTACTTCGGGTCCGCAACAAGATGCTACACCAATGACCATTACAACACATTTGGATGGAATTACTGATCTTGACCGTTTTGTTTATGTACCAAGAGATGATGGTGGCAAAAACGGCATGATAAAGGCCATGAATATTCAAACTAGTGTTGATGGCATTCATTGGAAAGAAGCAGGAAGTGGTTCAAACTGGTCTTATGATAAAGAAAAAAAGGAAATAAAATTTGCACCTGGTACAAAGGCTTATTGGGTAAAATTTATCATCCCACAAAACAGCACATACAATAAATTTGTCTCTGGTCAAGAATTTTTGCTTTACAAAAAAGATGGTACTAAAGTTGTACTTCCTGGAGATATTAATAATGATGGCGTAATAGATGATAATGATGTAACTTCCCTATTCAATTATGCGGGAGAGACACGTGGTAAAGATAATGACTTTGATGGCTATGTTGAAAATGGTGATCTTAATCAAAACGGAATGATTGATGCGTTTGATATCAATTATGTTATGACTCAATTAGGAAATCCACCAGCAAATATTGATGAAAGTGGTAAAGTTACTCCTTCAGGTAAGCTTACTATTTCTACAGATAAAACTAGCTATAATGAAGGCGATACAGTCACTGTAACTATTAGTGCAAGTAATTTGAAAAATGTCAATACTCTGTCTGCTAGACTGCCATATAGTTCCCAGGAATTAAAATTTGAAGGCATTCAAAATGGAAGCTTAACAGGAAGTATGACAAGTTTCTCTAAAAATAAGACTCATTCAGATAATAGTTCGGATGTATTTGTAATTTATGGTAATAAAGGAGAAGCACCACTGCTTAATGGTTATGGAACTGTTGCCACAATTAAGTTTACTGCGTTAAAACCTTTGAACGGGAAAACTATTACTTTTGGTCTTAAAGATCAAATGCTGGTGAACAAGCGGTCTTTGGAATATGAGCCGGAAGATACTGAAGCAATTAACATTAAAGTTAAAGAAAAAGTTGAAAATCAACATAATGATACGGGCAATTCTGGAAATACGGGTAACTCTGGAAATACAGGTAATAACACAAATAGCAATATCACTTCCCCAACAACAAATACATCAGATCAGACAAAACCAAATAAGGACAAAGATAAAGAAAACACAGACAATAATAAATTTAAGACAAGCAAAGTCTTGATGCATAATGCATATATTTATGATGAAAACAGTCAAAGAAAAGATGATAGTGTTCTAAAAGCTGGCTCTAAGATAATGGTCCTTGGTAAAAAAGTGATTAATAATAAAGAATACTATGATTTAGGAAATAGTCGCTTTATAGCAGCTGGCAATATTGATGGTTTGGATCGCAAACTTCGTCATAATTCTTATATATACAATAAGAAGGGAAAGAGAGTAGGACATAAAGTTTTGAAAAAGGGTAAGAAGGTAGAAACATATGGTAGTGCAATAAAGATAGGATTTAAGAAGTACTATACAATAGGTAAAAACAAATATGTAAAGAAAGTTAATTTCTACTCTCTATAATATAAAAACCCAATTAAATCTATCAATTTTTTAATTATTTAGTTACTAAGCGACTAAAATATTCCCCATAATTAGAAGCACTAATTATGGGGTTTTATTTTTCTAACTAGTAAGAGAAAAAATGTTATGACAAAAACTTATCATAAATCTATTTATCCTTACGCAAATTTAGCTTATAATCAGCTTTATCAAACATTTTAAGAAAGATTAATTTTCTTCTAATATGAAGGAGGAGAGAAAAATTAATAAAGCAAGTGATACACAAAAAAATGTAGAATCTGAGAATTTGAAATTGCAAAACATCACTGAAGTAATTAGACAATCTGATTATTTTGAGATTCACTATGCACATGGACTGACTGGTCGCCTCTACATACTTGATTCAAAAACATTCAGGTTATATATTGATCCAAACCAGAAATTTCAAGAGCCGGAACAATCGGAAAAAGGATTGCATGCTCAAATTTTCTTGAAAGATATATATAGCGCCAAAGGAATGAATGGTACCAATCTCCATGTAACCAAAAACGGCTGGCAAATTGATACAGGTGCAGTTGAAATCAATTTAGTTAAAAATGCCGCTACTATGAGTGTTACAAAAAAAGGTAGATTAGTATTAAAAGAGGCACGTCCGATTGAACTGACAAATTCGGCAACTGTTCAAACTTTAATTGATCATAATAGTAATTACTTTGGTGGAGGTACCCAAAACGGCCGTTTCACACTAGCAGGAGAAAAAATCGAAATTGTTAATACCAATAACTGGGTTGATCAAGGTGTAGCTTCACCTAATCCTTTTTACTGGTCAACTGCCGGTTACGGTGCAATTCGCAATACTTTTAAGCCCGGACATTATGACTTTAATAGCAATTCGAACGATGAGATTACGATTGCTCATGAAGAAAATCGTTTTGATGCTATTTATTTCTTTGCCGATTCAGCATATGAATTGATTAATGCATATCATAAGCTGACTGGCAGGCCTGCCCTAACACCAGTTTTCGGTTTTTATGAAGCTCATCTAAATGCATATAACCGTGACTATTGGGTTGAGGTCAAATCTGATGAAAAAGGAGCTATCAAATATCCTGATGGCAAGTATTATCGTGAATATCAGCCAAAAGATTTACCGGCAGAATTAAAACCAAAGTCAATCAGAGAAACGTTAAATGGCGAACACGGTGGTATTTCTTATCAATTTAGTGCAAGAGCCATGCTAGAACAATATTTGCAAAATGATATGCCTTTAGGCTGGTTTTTGCCTAATGATGGTTATGGAGCTGGATATGGTCAAACTGATACATTAGCAGGCAACCTTAAGAATTTAGCTGAGTTTGTTAAATATGCTAATAGCAAAGGTGTTCAAGTAGGACTTTGGACCCAGCAAAATCTTGCCCCAGTAGATCCTGAAAATCCTAAACCAGATGATCGTGATTTTGAAAAAGAACTCGTTGCTGGTGTCACTGCACTTAAGACTGATGAGGCATGGGTTGGTCACGGCTATTCATTCGGCTTAAATGCCACTCAAAGTACTGCCAAGATGATTGCCAAAATCAAAGGTGATCAACTGCGACCATTTATTATTACTGTTGATGGCTGGGCAGGAACTCAAAATACCAGTACGGTTTGGACTGGAGACGAAGTAGGTGGTGAGTGGGAATATATCCGCTTCCAAATACCAACTTATATCGGCGAAGGACTTTCAGGGCAGCCTAATGTTGCGTCAGACATGGACGGAATTTTTGGAGGTCAAAAGCCAATTATTAACACTAGAGATTATCAGTGGAAAGCTTTCACCCCAATTCAATTAAATATGGATGGCTGGGGCAAGAATCCTAAAAACCCATTTGTATTTGGTGGTATTACAAATAAACTTAACCGTGCATACCTCAAACAAAAGTCAATGATGATGCCATATATTTATAGCATCGCAGCGCAAGCAACCTTTACCAGTAAACCTATGGTGCGTGCAATGTTCTTGGAATATCCTGATGTTCCTCAATTTTATACTAATTTGGTCAGATACCAGTATTTGTGGGGAGAGAACTTCTTGGTTGCTCCGATTTACCAAGACACTGCCAGTGATGAAGTGGGTAACGATATCAGAAACGAAATATATTTACCAGATAAAAATCAAGTCTGGATTGATTACTTTACTGGTCAAGAATATCGTGGCGGTCAAGTAATTAATAACCTTGATGCACCATTATGGAAATTGCCTGTATTTGTTAAAGCAGGAGCAATCGTTCCTGTAGCACCAGCGACGAATACACCTAAGGAATACCTTGATCTGAAAAAGCAGCGACAATTTATAGTTTATCCAAGTGGAAACAGTAGCTTTTCAGTTTATGAAGATGATGGCTTTTCTGCTAAGTATGAGCAGGGCGATTATGCTCAAACCAAAGTAAGCAGTCTTTTGCTGAACTCAGACCTGACTATCAAAATTGACAAAACCAAAGGTACATATGCTGGTTTTGATCCGGAAAAAGCAACAGAAGTTGATATCAGAACTAAAAAGGCACCGGAGGCGATCAAAGCTTTAGTAGGCAATCAAGAAATTAATTTGACTGAAGTAAATAGTATAGCTGAATTTCAAAATCAAGAAAATTGCTATTTCTTTGATCAAAACTACTTAGTTAACCCTTATCTAAAAGAATTTAGTACAGATTTAAATCAGACATTTTTGAGAATAAAAATAAGTCAAACTAATACTAGTCAAAACGAATTAACTATTAAAATCGGTGGTATCGATATAAGTACAAAACCGGTTAACAGTTTGCCAGCAGAAGATGATTCTTTGACAACTCCGACTAATTTAGCACAAGATAATGAAAAAACTACTGCAGATTCCATCACGGTATCATGGCAACCTGTATCTGATTGCGATAGTTATCAGCTCAAAATTGACGATGTTTTATATACTAATATTAAAAAAGCAAGTTATACTTTAAGCAGCCTGAAGTCTGAATCTGAATATACTTTTGAGGTAAGAGCAGTTAAGGACTTAAAGGCATCTCCTTGGGGAACAAGATTTAACTGTAAAACTAAAAAAGCTAAAAAAACTGACAAAGTTGAGCAGAAGTAATTTGCATAAAGCAAGGTAAATGTTTTCTGAATTATTTATAATTGTGAAAAAGTTTACTAAAATTCTTGCTTTTCTTTAAAAGGCAACTTTATCAGTATATAATAATAGTTGTGCGATTAAAGAAAATGTTAAAGGAGATATATAATGAAAACAATTTCTGCAGCAGTTGCCAAACATATGGCAAACTTGTCAACAACTGATGGTATAATCAGTGCTTTGGCAATCGATCAACGTGGCTCTTTGAAAAAGATGTTAGCAGAGGCCGCTAATAAACCTGCTGATGAAACAACTATTGTTGATTTTAAAAAAGCAGTTTCCAGTGAGTTGACTCCTTATGCTTCATCGATTTTGACTGACCCAGAATATGGTTTGCCAGCAACAAAAGTGAGGGATAAAAATTGCGGATTATTACTTTCTTATGAAAAAACCGGGTATGATACCACAGAACCTGGCAGAATGCCTGACTTAATTGCTAATCAGTCTGGATTAAGAATTAAAAATGAAGGCGGAGATGCCATTAAGTTTTTGGTTTACTATGATCCTGATGAAGGTCAAGAAATTAATGATAAAAAGCACGCTTTCGTTGAAAGAGTTGGTGCAGAAGCTAAAGCTAATGAATTGCCATTCTTTTTGGAAGTTTTGACTTATGACGCAAATATCGCTGATGCTAAGAGTGAAGAATTTGCGAAAGTTAAAGCTGATAAGGTTTTGAAAACAATGAAAGAATTTTCAAAACCTGAATACGATGTGACTGTACTTAAAGTTGAAATTCCGTTTAACATTAAGTTTGTTGAAGGTTTTAATGGGGACAACAATGTGGTTTACACTCAAGAAGAGGCTAAGGATTTGCTTAAAAAGCAATCTGAAATAACTGATCTGCCATATATTTTCTTGTCGGCTGGTGTAACTAGTGAAGAGTTTATTGCTGAAATTAAAATGGCAGAAGAAGCAGGTGCAGACTTTAACGGTGTTCTCTGTGGTCGTGCTACCTGGAAACCGGCTATCAAACCATTTGCCGCTGAAGGTGAAGAAGCCGGTAGAAAATGGTTAGCTACTCACGGCAAAGAAAATATTGAAAACTTAAATGAGGCTCTAAAGGGAGCTAAATCTTGGCGCGATAAGCTAGAAGTTGCTGAATAATTTTACTTATTAACTAAAAAGCTTTCTATACTTTAATTATTATAGAAGGCTTTTTATTTGCTCTTATAAAAATCTGATCTGACCGAATATGCATCACAAAAGATGCGCGTCATTATTTGCAGGGGCAGTCGTGATCTGACCTCATATTCGGGAAAATAGTTGGTTTTAGATTTGTAGCCTATAAAGGATAAAGTTGAAAAAGGCAAAATGCTGCCTGATGAATTAGTAGTAAAAGTCAAAATTGGGACTTCATTTTTATTTAGGGCTTTGGCTGCGGTAACCAATTCCTCAGTTTCTCCATTAAGAGTAATAAAAATTACTAATGAGTCTTTTTTTATTTTACAAGCAATCGTCTTAATAATATTCGGGTCTGAATGAAATTCGCAATATTTTCCAGTTAATTGCAATTTAACCATCATTTCGTGAGCAATTGATTCAGATAGGCCGCGAGCAAAAATAAAAACGATTTTAGCTTGTTTAGTGAGCGAAATACTGTCCTCAATCGTACTGTAGTTCAAATTATGCAATGTGTTGTTCATTTCAATTTCGTTTTTAGTAATCACGCTTTTGATTTTATCGTCAGCATCATTTAGCACACTAAAAGTAGAATTTGAATTGCTTTTTAGTTTCAAAGATTCGCGGTAAGAGGTGTAACCACTGTAACCCATTTTTTGCATGGTGCGCACAATTGTTGCAGTTGAGACATTTGCAAATTGACTTAGTTTTACTATCGACATATTAGCAATCTTTTGGGGATTATTTTCTACGATATTCCAGAGATGTAATTCTGCTGAGGAAAGTTCTTTATTTGGCATATATGTGCTCCTTTTGTAAATAGTTTCCTAATAATTATAGTAAACGCTATCAATTTAGAAAAACGTTACACTTTTTAACTTCTATAATAATAATGCAAAAGGCAAAAAAAGGGGAGAAATCTTTGATTTACACAATAACGTTGAATCCAGCGATTGATTTGGTAATTGTAACCAAAAAGCTGGAACCAAAGGTAGTTAATAGAACTGAAAAATTTGAATTGCAACCTAATGGTAAAGGAGTCAATGTTTCGTTCATTTTAAAGAAATTAGGCATTGATAGTGTAGCTACTGGTATTGGTGGCGGCTTTACATTAGATTATGTCATTTCAGGTTTAAAGGAAAAGGGGATTCAAACCAATTTTTTGAAGGTAAAAGATCTAACCAGGGTTAACGTTTTTACAGACGTTTTAGATGAAAAAACGGAATACAAACAAGTTAACCCGGGTCCAGAAGTTAGCTTGGAAAAACAAAACCAATTTTTGGATTATCTTGAAAGCACGCTAACTAAGGATGATATGGTAGTTGTTTCCGGCAGTTTTTCTCGGGGAATTAAACCTCACTATTTAGTACAACTGGCTGAGCTAGTTCAAAAACAGGGGGCAAAATTCGTAGTTGACAGTAGTTACCTTGAAGTAATCGATACTTTAAAATATCGACCGTTTTTACTTAAACCCAATGACGCAGAACTGGCAGCTTTCTTTAATTATGAGGGTAAAATGACAGACGAGAAAACAGTCGCTTTTGCTCAAAAGCTAGTTAAACTGGGTTGCCAAAATGTGTTGGTTTCTTTAGGTGCTGCTGGAGCAGCTTTTATTAATGAACGGCATATCCTGTTTGCCAATGCTCCTAAAATACAAGTGGTTAATTCAGCTTGTGCAGGGGATACAATGCTTGGTACCTTCATTGCCTTTTTGGAAAAGAAAAAAACTATTAGTGAGGCTCTCAAAATAGCTGTAGCTGCAGGAAGCGATACTGCTAGTCGCACTGGTCTCACAGATTTTTCTTTAAATAATTTATTACCACAAATTTCAGTAACAGAAAGGATGAATTAAAGTGGCTAAATATGATTTAGTTGGTGCGACTGGTTGTGCAACTGGCGTTGCCCACACGTTTATGGCAGAAGAAGCGCTGGAAAAAGCTGCAGAAAAGCTTGGCTATACCATAAAAATTGAAACACACGGTCAAACGGGCATTGAAAATAATTTAACAAGTGCAGAAATTGCAGATGCGCAAGCCGTAATCGTTGCCTCAGATATTGATGTTGGACTTGATCGTTTTGCGGGCAAACGCTTAGTTGTAGTTCCTGTTGCAAGAGGTGTCAAAGAACCAGATGATTTAATTAAGAAAGCATTAGCGGCTCCTATTTATAAAGAAGGGCAAACAGCTAAAGGTGCAAATACTGAGAATGTTGGGAATCAAAAACTGGGTAATAAGATTTATACATCTTTAATGAATGGTGTATCTCATATGCTGCCGTTTGTTGTTGCCGGCGGGGTGTTGATAGCTATCTCATTTTTCTGGGGAATTGATTCGGCTAATCCTAAAAGCAGTGAATACAATCAATTTGCAGCAATGCTAAACACCGTTGGTAGTACTACTATGAACTTGATGGCTCCAGTTTTAGGAGCTTATATTGCTGAGGCTTTGGCTCAACGGACAGGTTTCGTAGTCGGTCTTTCTGCCGGCTTTATCACTTTTAATGGCGGCGGTGGCTTTTTAGGAGCCATCGTTGGCGGTTATCTGGCAGCAATTGTTGTTTTAGGACTGCAGAAACTGTTTCAGCCTCTACCAGATGATAAATTTAGAGGCTTAAAATCAATCTTTCTTTTACCTGTTGTTGGCGTACTAATTACAGGATCAATTATGTACCTGTTAAATACTCCAATTAAAGTACTTAATGTAGGTCTAATGTCCTGGCTTAGAGGTTTTGAAAATACTAATCCTGCCCTGCTGGGGATTATTGTTGGCATAATGTGTGCAGCAGACTTTGGTGGTCCTATTAATAAGGCTGCCTATGTTACAGGTACGGTATTACTGGCTCAAGGAAACTACTACTTTATGGCCGGAGTTTCTGCTGCTTGTATAGCTCCGCCACTTGCAACAGGTTTTGCAGTATTAATGAATCCCAAAGCATATTCTAAAAGTGAAAAAGCAGCTGGTTATGTCAACTTTTTACTGGGTTCTACTCATATCACTGAAGGAGCGATTCCATTTGCCGCCAAACATCCCTTATGGAATATCCCGGCTTTTATGATTGGTTCTTCAGTGGCATCAGTTTTAACCTACCTCACAAAAATCAGTGTGCCTGCTCCTCACGGTGGCTTTATTGTTTTGCCGTTAGTTAATAAACCATTCTTATGGGTATTGTGGATCCTGATTGGATCGGCTATTTCTGGTGCCTTATTAGCTCTAATAGCTGGCAGGTTTGCTAAAAAAGATGCTTTAGCAACTGCAACTGACTCTGCAATTGCGCCTAGTGTTGATAGTCCAACTGACCAACAAGCAGAAAGCAAAGTAGAAACTTTTGATCCAAGTGATATTCTTGACTTACAAAATATTAAAGTTGGTGTTGATGTTGGAAATCGTGAGGAAGCGCTAAAGTATTTAGCAGATTTTGCTGTTCAAAACAATTTGGCTAATGACAGCGAAGCTGTTTACAATAGTTACATTAAACGTGAAAAAGAAGGTTCTACGGGGATGACGGACGGTTTTGCTATTCCCCATGCTCAGTCAGCAGCAATTGCCAAGTCTTCAATGATCGTTTTAAAACTCAAACAACCGATTGATTGGCAATCATTAGATGGTAAGAAAATTGACACGGTAATTTCTTTTTTGATACCACAAGTCGATAGCAATGCTCACTTGCAATACTTATCAAATACTGCCAAGCTTTTGACTCACGCAGACTTTATTGCCCAGTTAAAAGCAGCTAATACGCCTGCAGAAATTCAAAATTTGTTTGAAAATAATTAATATGTAAAAAAGCACAAGGGTAAATAAAGTGAGGTTCGCAAGTTTTCTAACTTACGAACCTCATTTCGTTTGCACTTATAAATTTTATAATCGACCTATTCATATTAATTTACAAGTAGCTGCTATTCAAAAAGCACAAAAAAAGAAAGCATATTAATGCTTTCCGGTTTAAACATTAGTCTTCAATCTTTTTTGCTTCATTTAATGCCTTCATAATTGAAGGGTTTTTTGAATGGCAATCTTCAAGCATTTGCAAATCTTTTTCGTCTAGTGTTACTTCGAACTTACTCATTCTGTAATTTCCTTTCTACCAAATTTTAAATTAACTATATCACTTTTTTAGCATAAATATGCAAAGCTAGCTAATGTTTTTCATTTGTGTTGCAAAAATGATTTCTTTTTCTTTAAATTGCAACATACAAACGCATGTTCTTGCTAGTAGCAATTAACCGTATAACCTTGTCCTAATAAGTTTTTGTCAAATTAAATAACAGTTAACATTGTGTTACAACTGTGACATTTTTACTAAATTAGGTAATTAATTCTTAAAAGTTGAGTGATATTCTTGTTATGATTCTGCAATTTTTAGGTAGTAGTATATATAACATCAAATTGAATAATAATTTATTATGCTCAATTTGAAAAACATATTATGGATTTTTATTTAAGGAGAGAATTTTTTTGAAGGTAAAATCTATCTTAGTTAAATCAGCAGCAGTAGCAGCGTTATCTGCTTCCGGAGTTGCAGTTATGAGCAGCGTTAAAGCAAGTGATGTTCAAGCAGCTACAGTAGAAAATGATGCAGCAGTTGTAACTGTTAACTACGTTGATGGCAATTCAATTCGCGTATGGAACAGTTACAAACATCCTGAAGCTACTGGGCAAATTTTACCAAGTAATTCTTCTTGGAAAGTCATTAAAACTGCTTATGACAAAAAGGGTCACAAGTGGTATGACTTAGGCAAGAACCAATGGGTTAAGGCCAAATACGTTAATAAAGGCTATCATCCAGCAAATGAATCCCAAAATACTGCAACTGGCAGTCAAACAGAAAACAGTACAGTTTCCAATGCTGGCAATGTAGAAACTACGAATTATACTAATAATACTGTAAATACAAATAATAATTACACAACTGCTTCATCTGATTCAGAGGCTGGAGCAAAGGCGTGGATTGCCAGTCGTGAATCTGGTGGCTCATACAGTGCACAAAATGGTCAATATATTGGTAAATATCAGCTTTCTGCTGCATACCTTAACGGAGACTATTCAGCTGCTAACCAGGAGCGTGTTGCTAACAACTATGTTACTAATCGCTACGGCTCATGGGCAGCTGCTAAACAATTCTGGCAAGCTAATGGTTGGTACTAATTAGCAAGTCAGTTTAAAAACAGAATATTTAAAAAAGTAAGCAGACACTGGTTGAAAAAACTACCGCCTGCTTTTTTATTTTAAAAATTAATGATTAACCGCATATGTAAATTTATCACTTCGAATAATTTCTTGCGTAATATGTAAGGGATCGTTGTGATCATCATAGACTAGATCCTTAATTCGCATTAATGGTGTTTTTTCGTCAACATTAAGCAAAAAAGATTCCTCTCTGTTTGCAAACACAATTTTAAAAGTTTTCTTACCCCTACCAGGATTAATATGAAACTTATTTTGTAAAATTTCGTATAGTGGCATATTAAGATCTTCAGCTTTAATACCTTCAAATTTTGGACTAAGCCAAATCCATTCAAGGCAGAATGGAATGCCATCAATATACCTCAAACGTTTAATTTCTATTATTTGCTGTTCACTAGTAGTTTGTAGGAATGTATTTTGTTCATCATTACCCGCAACGCTTTTGATGCTAATCAGACGGTTAGAAATTTTTTTACCAGTCTTGGCAGCACTGTCTGTTAAACTTGAAAATTTGTGATTTTGAGTTTGAATTTCATTACGTTTGTCGGAAACAAAGGTTCCTTTGCCAGGAAGTTTAATTAAGTAATTGTCCTCGCTTAAAATTTTAAGAGCCTTGCGAACAGTAGTACGACTAACACAATATTCTTTTTGCAGCTCCATTTCAGAAGGGATTTTTTTACCCACCTGATATTTATTTTCCGTAATTTTGTTTTTTATAATATTTGCCAAACTAAGATATAGAGGCAAATGATTTTCAGACTTTTTCAACATATTTTTCTTTCTTGAATAATTATTAATTGTATTATATCAAAAGCTAATAATTTAAGCACCAGTATCTTTTTATTTTTTAAAAAAGATACTGGTATTTTTAAAATATCCTTTACTTTGCAATTGAATCGCTTTATAATCTAAAAGTAAAGATACATGTATCTAAATATAATACAGGAGAAAAAGATGAAGATACAAGACGAAGTTAAACAGGTCGTTCAAAATACTGTTAACAAAATGCAAGCTGGAGGTGGTGTTAAGCAGGTTATTTGGGTTGGTGCTGGTGGCTCTTTTGGTGGATTCTATGGTGCTAACTATTTTATGCGCCAAGAATCAAAAAAGTTATTTTCCAGTATGTATACTAGTGGAGAATTTGTTTATGCTCCACCACAGAGTTTAGACAAAAATTCATTAGTAGTTTTATGTTCAATGAGAGGAACCAGTGAGACGATTGATTCTGCAAAAGTTGCTAAAGAACATAATGCAACCACCATTGCTCTTTATGTTGATGAATCTGGGCTGGTAGACGTTTGTGATTTTAAAATAAAATATGAAAGTTTAGCTCTGGATGAAAGCAGGCTTGAACGTGTAAACGGTAGTATTGGATTATGTATAGCAATGAATTTGCTACAAGAAGTTGAAGGCTATGATAATTTTGAAATAGCGATGAAAACTTTTGATTTACTTGATCCTATTTATCGTAAAGCAGTTGAATATACTAGACCTTTGGCAAAAGAGTGGGCCGAGCAGAATAAAGATCAAAAAACTATTTACGTTATTGCCAGTGGCCCGGCATATGGTGCAGCTTACGTCTTTTCAATTTGTAATATTGAAGAAATGCTGCAATTGAATTCACCAACTATTCATAGTTATGAATATTTTAATGGTCCATTTGAGGTTACAGATAAAAGTAAGTCAATTTTTCAACTTTTGGCCACGGGTAAAACTAGACCTGAAGATGAACGGGCGCTGAAATTCGAACAAAGATTTGGTGGCAAAAAATTGTATGTACTTGACGGTAAAGAAATAGGATTAGATGATATCAAGCCCAAAGTTTCTCCGTATTTTAATCATCCAATTTTTTCATCTATTTTAAATAATGTTTATATGAGAGAGCTTTCTTATACTACCCACGAAAGCTATGAAACTCGTAGGTATATGTGGAAGGAAGACTATAAATAAATGGTTACTAAAAAGTTGATACACTCAACTTTTTAATTTAAGCCTTAATAAAAGCGCTTTAAAATTATAATTAATAAAATAAATTTAATTATTTTTAAAGAAACCCTTTACACAATTATCTTTATATATTATTATACTCAGTATACATGTTAATACATCTTATAAATGTACTAATGATGTTTAATTTTGGATTAGGGGTGAAGTTTAGTGAAAATAATTTTAGTTAGCCATGGCAAACTTGCTGAAGGAATGAAAGATACTGTCGAAATGATCACTGGTAAACAGAAAAATCTTGAGGCATATGAGGCCTATAAAAATGGTACGAGTGATGACAGTTTTATCGGTGAGATCAAGAACTCTATTGATAAGGATAGTGAAGAGAGTGCTGTAGTCATTACTGATGTTTTAGGAGGTTCAGTTAATAATGAAATGACTCAGTTGTTGCAGGATCACGAAAAATTAACCGTACTGACAGGTATGAACTTGCCTTTGGTTATAACTTTGGTTACTACTGCAAATTCAGACCTAACCCAAGAAGATATAGAAGAAGCTATTAACCAAGGACAGAAGGGAGTTTTGTCAATAAATAAGTTAATGACTGAAGATGACGATGAAGGAGATTTATTATGATAAAAGTAATTAGGGTTGATCACCGATTATTGCATGGACAAGTCATTTTTTCATGGACTAAATTTGCAAATATCGAAAGAGTAATTGTGATTGACACAGCTACAGCAAATGATGATTTTAAGAAAATGTCATTGAAACTAGCTAAACCGGAAGATGTGAGACTAAACGTTTTCAGTGTAGATAAAGCAATTAGTAAAATAGATCAAATTAAGGCTCTAAAAGACAACATTATGTTGCTTTTTGCAAATGTAACTGAACTAAGCAAGTTTATTGATGCATATGGTCCAGTAGAAGAAATTAACTATGGCTTAGTTCCTTCGAAACCTGATGCTAAACGTTTTAGTAACGCTATATATTTAACTCCTGACGAGGTTATGCTTACTAAAAAAATGTGTGATCAGGGAATTAAGATTTCTATGCAACAAGTTCCTTCAGCTAATAAGGAGTTTCTAAATAATTTAATTTAGAAAGAGAGGTAAAAAATGTTTTGGAAAGCTTTCGTTGTCGGCTTGGTCGGTGTATTTGCCATGTTCGACTCAAGACTGCTGGGACGTGAAAATTTTGAGCAGCCATTAATAGTAAGCACACTCGTTGGCTTAGTACTGGGCGATGTATCTAAAGGCTTGTTAGTTGGCGCTACGCTTGAATTAGTTTCAATGGGTATAGTTCAAGTAGGTGCCGCCGTTCCACCAGATATGGTCTTAGGCTCAGTTGTAGCTTCAGCTTTTGCAATTTTGTCACATACCAGTGCACAAGCAGCGTTAACCGTGGCTTTGCCAGTAGCAGTACTAGGCCAGCTAGTAGCTATAGTGATTAGAATGTTGTTTTCATCCTTTAACCAATTGGTTGAGAATGCAATAGATGCAGGAAAATTTAGAAAAGCACGAAGTTACCACATAGTTTATGGACCAATTATTTATGGCTTGTTATATTTTGTTCCAGTTTTTCTTGCAATCTTTTTAGGTACAAATGTTGTAACCAGTTTCGTCAAAATGATTCCAGATTGGTTAACAAACGGTTTGACTTTAGCAAGTAAGATTTTACCTGCTTACGGATTTGCTCTTCTGATGTCAACTATGATTGATAAGAAAAATGCAGTTTACTTATTCTTAGGTTTCTTCATTGCAGCATATGGCAAGATGACTGTTATAAGTGTAGCTATCTTTGCAGTTATCTTCGCTATTATACTCAACAAGTTTATGTCTAATAATGGAAACAATAACGCTGCTCCTAAGACCAGTAGTAGCGATGATTTAGATGATTTGGAAGAATTATAGGAGGATAAATTATGACTGAACAAAAACATACAGATAAACGATTACGTCATAAATTTTGGCAATTCTTCTGGAGATCATGGGCTATTCAGACATCTTGGAATTATGAAAGCCAAATGAACATGGGTTTCATGTATGGTATGGCACCAACGATAGATGAGATTTATGGTGAGAAACCTGATACGCCTGAAAAGCTTCAAAAGAAAAAAGAAGCATATCATCGTCATATGGCATTCTTTAACTGTACACCACAATTGACTTCTTTTGTTTTAGGACTATCTTCGGCAATGGAAGAAGAATATGCGGCTAATCCAGATACATTTGATCCAGATTCAATTAATGGGGTGAAAACTTCATTAATGGGTCCTTTATCAGGTATTGGAGATTCATTCTTTCAAGGAACAGTTAAAATTATTGCTTTTGGTTTAGGAATCAACATGGCTCAGCAAGGCAATATATTTGGACCGATTCTGGCAATGATTATTTCTATAATTCCTTCAGTTATTGTCACTTACTGGGGTGGAAAATGGGGTTACCTTCAAGGTAAAAAGAATATCCAGCGTCTTATTAACAACGGTACTATTAATAGAATCATGTCTTTGATGAATGTAATAGGATTAATGGTCATTGGCGCAATGGTAGCAACTATGATTGGTATCACAACTCCAATCAAATTTGGTAAAACTTTCGTTTTACAGAAAACATTGGATTCAATCTTCCCCCAGATGTTGTCGCTAGCCTTTACGTTAGGCATGTTTTACCTAATCAAAAAGAAGGTTAATACTGCTTGGATTATGGTTATTTGTATTTTTGGTGGCATTCTACTCAGCGTATTAGGTATTTTTAATTAGTTATTAGTAAATTTTTATAATAGAACTAGGAGATTATATAAATTATGGATTTTGAAAAAGTTAAATCTATTGTAAGCGATATCAAAGAAAAGCAGCCTGATATTGATCGTGTAATGTTTGTTGGCTGTGGTGCTTCAATGGCTGACTTGTATCCAGGTTATTACTTTGTTTCGCATGAAAGTACTAAACTGCTTTCTTCAATTCATACTGCAAATGAATTTAACTATGATACTCCAAAAGGTGTGGGAGAGCATACTATTGTAATAACTGCTTCTCTTGGAGGCTCAACTCCAGAATCAGTTGCTGCAACTAAAAAGGCAAGAGAGTTAGGAACTCATCTTATTACTTTATCAATGGCAGATGATTCGCCTATTATTAAGGAAACAGAGTATAAAGTTATTCACGGTTTCCATGAAAATTATGCTGCTAAAACAGAAAAAATGTCATATTGCTTGGCCTTTGCTATTGAAATTGTTAAGCAGTTTGAAGGTTATCAGTTTTATGATGAAGCTCTCGCAGCATTTAATGGCATGCCTGATTTGATTGAAAATGCAGTGAAATCTGTTGGCCCGTCGGCAAAGGAATTTGGTGATAAATACAAGGACGAAAAGAAAATTTTTGTTCTTAGCAGTGGTGCATCACTTGGAGTTGCTTATTCAACTGCATCATTCTTGTTCATGGAAATGCAATGGATTGCTTCTCCGACAGTTCATTCTGGAGAATATTTTCATGGTCCATTTGAACTTACCGAAAAGGATGCACCGTACTTATTATTCATGAATGATGGTAGTACTCGTCATCTTGACGCTCGAGCTTTAACCTTCTTGCAAAGATTCGATGCACAAGTTACAAACATTGATGCCAAGGACTATGGTTTAAACGAAATTGCGAGTGACAATGTGATTGATTACTTTAACCCAATGATTCACACAGGTGTGATGCGTGTTTATGCGGAAGAATTAGCTAAGGCGAGAAAACACCCACTAACTAAACGTCGTTATATGTGGAAACTTACATATTAAAATCAAAAAACAGAAGTATTTTAAGGGATTCTATGAAAATAGAATCCTTTTATATTAACTAACAGTTTTAGTAGTGTCCTCTTTTTGGCGGAATTATTGTTTCAGAATACTTTATTCCAATTTTGTTTTATACTATTCTTTGTTAATATAAATCGAATTTAGCTAAAATATATAATCATTAACTGGACAATAGATTTTACATATGCAAAGTTAAATATTAGGGAAGTGATAACATTTGGTAGCAACAGGTTCTTTATATTCTCAGGTAATGGAAAAAATCAGGCAAAAAATTATTACGGGGGAATATCCAACAAATAGTAAATTGCCAAATGAATTTGAATTAAGTAAACAGTTTAACGTTAGTCGGGTAACTTTACGTAAAGCTATTGCTGGATTGGCTGAAGATGGCTTGATTGAGAAAATTCATGGTGTGGGGACATTTGTCCGTAAACCGCAAAAAGTAAAAAGAATAGTTAGTTCTCCATCAGCTGAAAGTTTTTCACAAACAGCTGCTAATGAAGGCTTTAAAGCCAGTGCACAAGTAATTAAGGTAAAAAAAGTAGAAACCCCAGACAAGATAAAATCTATATTAAAGACAAAGACAGCTCTTTATATTGAACGCGTACACTTAGTTGATGACGAACCTGTGATGCTAGAATGCAACTATTTTCCTCTACCTCGGTTTACTGGACTGGAAAAGGTTGACTTAAGCAACTCTTTATATAAGGTTTTACACGGACAATATCGTATAAAAGAACTAAAGTCGCGAGATATGGTTATAAGCATTGCTCTGGCGAGTCTCAGTGAAGCTAGAGTTTTGAGAAAATCTATTGGCTTTCCTTTGTTATTGTTACAAGTAAGCGTTGAAGACGAAAATAATAACATTGTACATACTGGGAAACAGTACGTCATTTCTGACAGGTATGAATTTCACGTGTAAGACATAAAAGAAGATTAATTTGCAAAAATTATATTAAATACTGGTATGACTTGTATTCTACCTTTGCTGAGAATCGATATTATTTAAAATAAGCTAAAAATATTACAAAATGTTTCTTAATTGAAAAAATAATTTAATTGGCAATCTCTCATAATAAGTTTAGAATTAAATTTGTACCACAAAGAGCCAATTTAGAATAACTCTCGAGGAAGAATATGAAGAAAAGCAAATTTGCTATTGCCATAGTTAATATTATTTTTTTAATCACTATTCCAGGAATAACTATAGGTGAAGCTGAACAAGTAACGGCGGCCACTATCAAGGGATATGTTAAAGTAAAAAGGAAGAAAAAAGTTCGCCTGTATAAAATTTCTGGAAAACATTCTAATTTCTATGCAGAGTCCAAGTACAAGTATCCGTATAGTGCCAAGAAAAAAATTGGTAAGAAAAAAAGAACGGCCTATAAAATTGGTAACAATTCTCATTGGATTTTAGCTAAAGATGTTAAAGTCATTAAAAAGAGCACCAAAAGGGTATATACTGAGGCAAGAATGAAATTGCCGAAGGGCTATACTAAAACTGAGCTGCTGCTTGCTTATCAAGGTAAACCCAGCAAGAAATTTATTGATGCTTCAATGCAGGGGATGAAAGCTAATGATTTTAGTCGTCTCAAAGTATCTGAAAGTAAAGATGATGATATAACTCAGGTTGACTTGAATCAGCTTACACCAAAGCAAATTGGAGATTTAACTGCATTTTCTCTTCGTCTTATTAATGAAGCGAGGAACGATTTGGATTTATCTCCTTGGGTTGAAAGCAATGGAACTGGTAAATTAGCATCTGATATTGGCTTGGAATATAGCAAAAATAATAAAACAATTAAAGACAGTCACTATGTTCCTGGAATTGTTCGTGCTTGTCATGCCAATGGACTTAACCTTGACGATAATTTTGTTGAAGACATGGCCGGTTTTTATAATATTAGTCCTACAATGACCATGACTGAATTAAAGAAAAGCGTTTATTTTGGCTTGAAACAAATGATTTTTGGTTACATTGGCAGTGGTGAAGAAGAAAGATCTGACCGAAATTATTACCAAGAATGGGAACATGCTGGGGATTTGTTTAACACTCAAGGTACACTTCATGATGGTGATTACAACTATTATGGATTTAGTATTTCTCATAATGATAATATTTGTTCTATGCATTTTATTAGTGTTCCTACATATGTAGTGAAAAGTAAAAAGTATAATAATGGCTTTGAGCCATAAAAAGAGCAGTCTATTTGAAAGGCTGCTTTTATTGTATAATTACTTTTAAAATAAAATGTTGAAAGTAATGAGGAAAATAAAATGTTGATTTATACTCGCTTGGCTGAAAAAGAAGACTTAGACCAAATTATGAAAATTATTGATCAAGCAAAAAAATTGCTAAAAGAAGACGGCAATCCTCAGTGGCAAAATGGCTCTCCTAACCGTGAAATGCTTGCAGAAGATATATCTCTTAAGCGCGCATATTGTCTTGTTGCCAATAAAGAGATAGCTGGAGTTGCTGTTTTGTTAACAACGGCTGATCCCAATTATAGTGAAATAGATGGTGCTTGGAAAAATAATGATGAACAATATGCAACTATTCACAGAATTGCAATCAGCACAAAATTTCGCGGTCAGCACCTAAGTCAGTTTATGATGTCAAACTTGATATCGAGAGGATTGATGCTTGGCATTCACAATTTTCGCATTGATACACATGAGGTCAATAAACGCATGCAGGGTCTGATTAGAAGTTTAGGATTTGAATATCGGGGAATTGTTCAGGTTAATCAAACTAAAAACGGTGCTAGAAACGCGTATGAACTAAATTTATAGCAAGAAAAAAGCTGTTTTCTCTTGACTTGCAGAGCACAATTTCCTATACTATTAAATGTTGAGCATACAAGTAAAAGCTCAGATGGTATTGGGTTATAGCCAAGCGGTAAGGCACTAGTTTTTGGTACTAGTATGCGCTGGTTCGAATCCAGCTAACCCAATTGTTCTTACGAACACCCAACCCGAAAGATGATAGTTCTGGAATAAGAACTGTCTCTTTTTTTGTTTAGAAAATGCACAAAAAATTTTTTATTTTTTAGCTTTTACTATTTAAAAATCAGGGAAAAGGGTTTATGATATCCTCTATGTTTGGTTTGTAATGTTTTCTTTTTTATGAGGTTTAACCAACACAAAAGTATGAATAATGACAAAAATAAAACCGTAGTATTTGGTCATAGAGGATATCCCATGAAGTTTGCAGAAAACTCAATGGAGGGTTTCCGCAATGCTGTTCAAAATGGAGCAGAGGGGATTGAATTTGACGTTCACTTAACTAAAGATGACATACCGGTAGTAATGCATGATGAAAAAGTTGACCGGACAACGGATGGCTCTGGGTATATTAAGGATTTTACGCTTAAGAAATTGAGGCAATTACACTTGTCAAATGGTGAGCTGGTTCCAACTCTGCAAGAATTATTTGAACTACTTGAAAATAAAAATATTCAAATAAATTTGGAACTTAAAACTGGAGTGATTCATTACCCTGGTATTGAAAAAACTGTATTAAGCTTAGCACAGCTTTATCACTTCGTTTATCCGATCATTTATTCTTCATTTGATTATGTCACACTAAAAAATTGCCAGGAAATTGATCCTAACCAGATCTATTGCTACCTGACTGACGAAGAAGTAGTTAATTCGGCTAAATTAGTCAAGGATAACCATTTTGCTGGTATTCATCCAGGCAAATTGTTGCCAGCTCAGGAAGCAGTTACTGAACGAATTTGGACTGTTGATGACCCGCAAATTGCTAAACAATATTTTCAAAAACATGTTGCAGGAATTTTTACTAATAACTACCCTATGATGATTAAATTACGTGATCAAATTCAAGGATAAGCTAACCTATACGAAAAATTAAAATAGTTAATTTTCAAACACCTTTAACTTATACAGTTTAAAGGTGTTTTTATATGTAAAATTAGTTAATAATTAGAAAAATATTGTAGAAAAATAATTTTATTAAAGGTATAATCTATATAATTGAAAAGAAAGTTTGGTGAAAAATATGGTAGATTTAATTAAATACGTACGAAAAGGTTTAGCTGATGCTCCCTCTAATCCGATTTTGAAGTTTTCAGATTACGCCGGCAAGATTCCAGATGTTGTAAAATTCACCCTCGGTGAGCCAGATTTTAACACTCCTGATCATATCAAAGAGGCAGCCAAAAGAGGAGTTGATGAAAATCACTCCCACTATGCTCCTTCAAATGGAACTATTGGTTTACGCAAGGCAGCTAGTCAGTTTTTGAGTAAAAAATATGGGCAAAACTATGATCCAGAAACTGAGGTTTTGGTTACCAATGGCGTAACCGAATCAATTTTTGATTCTGTGTTGGCTACTTTGAATCCTGGCGATGTTATGGTCGTGCCAACTCCATTATTTCCACTTTATATGACTGACGAGGGTGTTATCAACGAAGGTGTTGAAATCGTTAAAGTAAATACAGCAAATGATGGTTTTAAGCTGACACCTGAAAAATTGCAAAAGGTAATTGACAAGTATGGAGACCGGGTACGGATGTTGGTTATGAATTATCCTACAAATCCAACTGGGGTAATGTATAGTCAAGACGAATTGGATGCTTTGGCGGATGTTATTCGTGATAAGCCAATTTTTGCACTATGTGATGAAATCTACAGTGAGTTGAACTATGATCAACCACATGCTTCAATGGAAAAATCATTGCATGACCAAGTAATTTTAATGAACGGCGTTTCCAAGTCATGGGCCATGACCGGTTACCGAATTGGTATTGTTTGTGCGCCTAAAAATATTTTGCAACAAATTGCAAAAGTTCACCAAGCAATAGTTACTACTGAGCCAACGCCTATGCAAGATGCAGCTGAAGAAGCCTTTAAAAACGGTATGGATGACGCACTGCCAATGAAAGAAGAATTTCAAAAGCGGCGTGATGCTTTGTATTCCGGCCTAACCAAAATAGGTTTTGAGTGTGCTAAACCCCAAGGCGCATTCTACATTTTTGCTAAAATACCAGATGGTTTTGAACAGGATGATAATAAATTTATTTATGAGCTGGTTGACAAGGCAAAAGTTGCTGTTACAGCAGGTTCCAGTTTTAGTGAAGGCGGAGAAGGTTACATTAGATTTTCTTACGCTGTTTCAATGGATCAAATTGAAGAAGGACTGAAGCGACTAGAAAAGTTCGTTAAAGAAAATAAGAAGTAATATTTAAGAAAATTTTGCTTGCAATCACGTACGTTTTTCGGTATTATAATTAACGTACGTGACGGAGGAGTAGCGAAGTGGCTAAACGCGGCGGTCTGTAAAACCGCTCTCTCTGAGTTCGGCGGTTCGAATCCACCCTCCTCCATTATCATTGGGTTATAGCCAAGCGGTAAGGCACTAGTTTTTGGTACTAGTATGCGCTGGTTCGAATCCAGCTAACCCAATAAAAAAGGCGACTCGTTAGAGTCGTCTTTTTTTGTATCAGCTTAAGCTATGTTATTAACTTTAATATACTTATTTTTAGCGATTACATAGTAAAGCTTCTTTTTAATTTTGATCGGATTGCCATAAACCCGAACTGATTTACCTTTCTTTACCAGCAATTTGCGGATTCTTTTGCCTTTTTTGTTATAAACGTATGAATTATGTACAATCTTTTTCTTATTACCTTCGATGTCAATAATGTTGGCAAACATATTCTGACCAAGTTTATAAAATTTTTTATTATTAATCGTCTCTATGCCATAAGTTTCAACGGTCAAACCTGGTTTAAGTACAAAGCCTTTAATAGGACTGCCATTTTGATCATAAACTTGGATTGAGCATAGAACTTTACGAGGTAATTTAACAGTATCAGAATCACTATCTTCTGCTTGAGTACTTACTGTATTAGATTTTATAGCTGAATCTTTTGCAGATTCTTGAATATTTGAAGTTTCCGTTGTAACTGAGCCTGTACTGATATTTGTTTGGTTATCATAAATCGGAATATTATTTTTATTTGCCGGGATATGTATGTTGTTAACTGAATCATCCAAGTCAATGGAACCCACAGACCAGGTAATTGGTTGACTAACATATGTTTCTGCCGGACAGTCTTTATCTTCTTTGTCATACAAATCAGCCAAATCTGTGACAGAAAGAATTTTTCCTGCAGGTTTAGCAGCACTACCGTTGCCTATTGCAATAACTTTAGGCATTTTAAAATTGGCAAATGCTGTCGGTTTTAGTCTATGTTTGCCTAAACTAAGTACAAAGCCATCAGAATTATTTCCCAAACCATCAAGCATGTTAGTCATTTCAAATATATTTCCTGTATCCCAGCGGCTTAAATTTAATTGCTTCAACTTTGAGTCTTTGAACATATAGCTCATGTTAGTAACGTTGTAGGTTTGCCAACTAGTAATATCTGCTAATTCCGTAGCTGCAATACCATTAAACATATAACTCATGTTTTTAACGTTACCAGTTTTCCAGTTGGCTAAGTTTAAGGTGATTAAATTTTCATCGCCTTCAAACATATGACTGAAATCAAAGACACTATCTGTTCTGAAATTATTTAAATTGATGCTGGTTAGTTGAGTATCGTTTTTAAACATGCTGTTCATGTCTCGATTAGAAATAGTATCCCAAGAAGTCAAGTCAAGTTCCTTTAAGCTAGTGTCGTTTTCGAACAAGCTGCTTAAATCACTGGCATCACTGGCATCTACATTGTTGAGATTAATAAAACCAACTAAACTTGGTAAGTTAGCAAATTTACTGTTTGAATTACGTGCTAGTCGGACTTTCAGCTTACCACCATAGTCAGCAGTTCCGATCTGGAAAGCAATATACTGAATCTCATTTGGATTGATAACTTTTCCCTGATCGCTTTGTTGGGTCTTTAGCAACTGGCAAATTGGTGTAGAGGATAAAGTTCCCCCCGTTATTGTGAGTGTTTTAGTCTCTTCATCAAAAGACCACTCACATTCATTATCTTTACCTTTAATAATGCTATTATTATTTTGTGAAATAATATTACTGTTATTTTTTAATATTGGATTTTTTATAGTAGCAGAATTTTTTATTAAAGCTGAGGTTGAATCAGCTTGAGCATAAACAGTTTTACTGCAAGTTCCCAATGCAGTTACTATCAATGTGGTTGCAACTAGACTATAATAAAAAAAATTAATTTTGTTATTTTTTAAATAACAACAACCGTTATTTTTTCGCCTTCTAATATTTTTATTTAGCATAACAAAAACCTCTTGTGTGATTTATACATTTACCTTTACCTTAGGGTTATACAGTATTTATTTTCAAGGGTCAATCTTTTTAGCTGACTAAAAATTTGCCTTTTGTTATCTAAAAATTACTAAAAATTCATTTCTATGTGCGATAAACTAATAGTTAGTAAGTATAAAAAATATTAAAAACGTTATTTATAAAAAATCGTATATATTTAGAGTAAATAAATATTATTAAAATGATTTCACCTTAATAATACTATATATAAATACATATATATAGCTAAGATAAAGTCATTGGAAACTTTTGACTGAGATAGCTTGAAACTTTTTTAATAATTTGTGTTATTTAAAATGTGCTTTTGCTTCTTTATGATTTGTTATAAATTTCTTTAGAGTGTAGTAAATTCAGTTGCTAAAGTTTGCCTATTTTCGGGTCATTAATAGTACAATAAAGAAGCTAACTTTGATTAAGAAGGGAAATATATGTCAAGACTTGTTCGAGTTGGGGCCGGAGGTAAAGAAATTAGCTGGCATAATGCCTTAAATGATTTGCGTGCTGATGATGTATTGCTTTTGGAACCAGGATTTTATGAAATACCTGCGGGAATTTTTTTATCTGATATCACTATTAAAGGAACTGGCAATCTTCCTGAAGACACAGCAATACTTGGTTATCTGAATGTAGATGCCGGCAGTCAATTTGTTAATTTAGAAAATTTGTGTGTTAATACTGTAAATGATGCCAACAGCTTGTTTATACCTGCTGAAGCTAATACTTTTTTGTCGTTACGCAACTGTATTGTCAAAGGCTTTGGTGGTGATACGGCTACAATAGCTGCTAACGGTAAAGTGACACTGGAGTTATTTTCGACAGTAATTATGAATGGCTCTGTTTCTTTATTTGCTGATTCCAATTTTCGCTTGGAAATGAATGATTCGACTATCAAGAATGTTGTTCAAGATATTGGAGCTTTGGCACTGGAAGGCCATGGCACTGCTATTATCAATAATTCTCGTATCCATGGCAGTATTGATACTTTTAAAAAATCAAATGTTGAATTAGATATAAATAACACCGTTGTTTCCTCACTTCTTATTCAGGGACAGGCTTGGGTAAACATGCTTAACAGCAAGCTTTTGTCACAAGAGGATACTGGAATGTTTATAACCGATGAGACTTGGATTAATATCATTGGCAGTGAGTTTAAAGGTGGCTTTTACTGCGAGAAAAACCCACATATCATAATCCAGAACAGCAGAATAAACCGCTTAATTGCTACAGGTGAAGCGAAGATCACACTTAACAATTCTGTTATTGCCAATCATGCTGATTTTCAGAATGAGGTTGAGTGCAATTCAAGACGTGTAACGTTCAATGGTGGCAATGAGTATGAGTATTTCTTAGCTCTAAGCGATCAGGCTCAGTTTGAAGGACATGATCTTATCTTTAATTCTAATGGTGCAAATCTGGCTGTGGAAAATCAGGCACACTTGCATGCCAGCGTGATTGCTACAAGTGATGATTCAATAACGGTAGAATGTGGGCAAAATGCTGAATTTCGCTTATGGGGTATGAAGTGGACCACTAAAAAGAATTAAGTTGATTATTTTTAATTTGTAAGGTATCATGCAGAGTAGACCAATTTGAATTATAATAAGATGTGTAATGGGGGTGCATTCATGGAAGAACCAATGTACATCAAGATTCATAATCAAATTAAACGTGAAATAGAAAATCATAATTACAAAGTTGGGAGTAAAATTCCAGCCGAAAGGCAGTTAGCCCAAAAATTTGGTGTTTCTCGCATGACGTTGCGACAGGCAATTAAAACTTTGGAAGATGAAGGTATTTTAGAGCAGCGTGTTGGTAGCGGTACATATGTTGCTAACCAAAAAGTGCAGGAAAAAATGTCGGGAATCATGTCCTTTACCGATATTACGCATGCAAATGGTCAAACACCCTCTAGTAAGTTGATTTCTTATCGTTTTGGCAAACCCTCTTTATCAGAGATGGAACGACTGGATTTGGATGATACACAAGAAGTTTTGCGAATGGAACGTATTCGTTATGCAGATGATGTTCCAATTTGCTATGAAGTCGTATCTATTCCGCATAGTTTGATTTTAAATATGTCAAAAGCCGATATTTCTTCACATTTATATCAAACTTTAGAAAAAAGTGGTTATACAATAGGACGTGTAACCGAATATATTTCTGCAGCTGTAGCAAACGAAAATGCAGCTAGATTGCTTGATGCAAAAAAAGGTGAAGCGTTAATTACTCGTTTGCAAGTAACAGAGCTTTCTAATGGCGTACCTTTTGAGTACACTAGAGCTAGCTATGTTGCAGATCGTTTTGAATTTACTTTTGCGAAATAAAAACTCTGAATTAACTTTGTTAGTTAGTTCAGAGTTCTTTTTTATTTTAAATCATCTTTAATTTTAGTAGTGGAAATTCCTGGAGTGCGAGGCAAATAGACTACATTGCAGTATGGTTTTAAAAAATCAAATTTACCACTCCAGTCATTACCCATTACAAAGGTATCAATATCATATTTTTGGATATCACTTGTCTTTTGCTCCCAATCTTTTTCGGGAATAACCTGGTCCACGTAACGAATAGCTTCAAGAATATATTTTCTTTCAGCATAGCTATTATACGATTCCTTGTGTTTTTGGAGTTGATTGAACTCATCGGTAGATAATCCCACAATAAGATAGTCCCCTAATTCACGGGCGCGTTTCAGCAAGCGGACGTGACCATAATGCAGTAAATCAAATGTACCATAAGTAATTATTTTTTTCATAGTTCCAGTACTCCTATCAATTTGACGAGTTAATAGTATCATATTTATAGAAAAGGTAAAGCGTATCCTCAATTCGATATTATTTTGATAAAATAAAGTAAATTGAGGATTAGGAGATATAGTTATGACTAAAGTAAATGTTTTAGGAGTTAGTTTCGATAATAAAAGTTTTAACCAGTTTCAAAATGAATTCGTTGGTAGAATCAATGCACATCAGTCAACCTTTATAGTTACTGCCAATCCTGAAATTGTTATGTCAGCTAATGAAAATCCTGAATTTATGAAGATTTTAACTTATGATGCTGACTATATCACCGCTGATGGCATTGGAATTGTAAAAGCAAGTCACATATTAGGAGAGCCGCTTAAAGAAAGGGTAACAGGTTATGATCTGTTTTCTTGGTTAATGAAGTTGGCAAATGATCGCAGCTTAAGAGTATATCTTATCGGGGCTCGACCAGAGGTAATTCATGCTATTCAAGGAAAAATTGCCAGGGACTATTCTGATATTCAGTTGGTAGGAGCTGAGGACGGCTATTTTAAGGAGGATTTGGAACTTGTTGCCTACCAGATAGAACGTACAGAACCTGACCTGGTTTTTGCTGCCCTGGGTTCTCCTCGTCAAGAACAGCTCTTGTCTGTTTTGCGGAGAAATCTGCTACCTGCGCTTATGATGGGAGTGGGAGGCAGCTTTGATGTCTTTTCAGGCAAAGTCAAACGAGCTCCTCAAATTTGGCAGACTGTTCATTTAGAGTGGTTTTATCGTCTTCTTAAAAATCCTTCTCGGTTAAAGCGAATGATGGTTTTACCACATTTTGTTCACGAAGTTTACCAGTCGAAAAAAGGAAAAGAATAATTATGAAAGTTTTGTACGTTAATGCTGGACTCGAAAATGGCGGCGGTCTGACCCACATCATTAATTTGCTAAAAGAAGCTAAAAATGAACAACGAAGTTTTACTTTATTATGTTTAGCCGACGGTCCGGTTGCTCAAGCTGCTCGCACGGCAAAGCTGGATGTACAAGTTTTAGGGATAAAAAGTCGTTATGATTTAGGTGGCTTGAATAAGCTGGCTGATTTCATTAATCATGGAAACTTTAATATAGTTCATACTCACGGGCCTAGGGCGAATTTATTCATGTCTTTAATTAGGCGAAAAATTACGGCTAAATGGTGCATAACTATTCATTCCAACCCCTATCTTGATTTTGCTGATCGTGGGTTAAAGGGCAAAATATTTACCAAAGCCAATTTGCATGCAATTAGCAAAGCAGATTGCATTTTTGCTGTCACCAAAAAGTTTGCTGACTTAGTAGTCAAAAAGATAAAAATTAAGGAAGAAAAAGTTCATGTGATATATAATGGCACTTTTTTTCATGAAGACAGCCAGATTCCTGCAAAATATGAGCATCCAAATTTCAATATAGTAAATGTTGCCAGGGCCGAAAAAGTTAAGGGTCAGGCGCTGCTACTTCAAGCATTAAAAAAACTAAATAATGCCAATGTTCATTTATTTATTGTTGGGGACGGTACTGAATTAAACTCTTTAAAAAATTTGGCACAAAAATTAAAATTGAGTCCACAAGTAACTTTTCAAGGGTTTATGACGCATAAACAATTAAAGAATTTATATCGGCGTATGGACCTAGCAGTTTTAACTTCATATTCAGAAAGTTTTCCCTTAGTCCTACTGGAAGCAAGTGACAATCTTTTGCCACTGCTGTCGACTGCTGTAGGTGATATTACGGTAATGATACCAAGTCAAAAGTATGGTTTTGTAGCCAATATAGGTGATATAGATTCGATTTGCACTCAGTTAAGGCGAGCTATAGAAACGCCTAAAGATCAGCTTAAGGAAATGGCTCAGCGAGAAAAAAGTTATGTTGAACGAAATTTTTCATTAAAGAAGCAGTTGAAAAGTATTTTGCAGGTGTATAGCAAGATCGAATAGATTGGCAAGATTGTTAAAAAATCCACAAATGTTTATAATAAGACAAAAAATATTAGTGGATTAATAAGAGGACAGAATGTTTTATCAAGAATTGGATAAAGATGATTCGTTAACCCTTCATACAGATTTGTATGAAATTAACATGATGTATACCTATTTTAAAAAAGGAATTTCAGAACGCAATGCGGTCTTTGAGGTTTACTATCGCAAAGAACCATTTGGCAATGGCTATTCTGTTTATGCAGGATTAGAACACGTAATTTTATACTTGCAAAACTTAAAATTTAAAGAAAGTGATTTGAAGTATTTAAAAGAAGAAATTGGCTATGATGATGATTTTATTGATTATCTGCGCCAATTGAAAATGGAACTTACGGTAAGGTCGATGCCCGAAGGAGAAATAGCTTTTGCCAATGAACCTTTGCTGCAAGTTGAAGGACCATTAGCTCAATGTCAATTAGTTGAGACTGCCATTTTAAATATTATTAATTATCAAACCTTATTAGCGACTAAAGCAGCTCGTGTCAAACTAGCCGTGCAAGGTGACGGTGTTATGGAATTTGGTACTAGACGTGCACAGGAAGCAGATGCTGCAATTTGGGGTACTCGTGCAGCTTATATCGGTGGTTTTGACTCAACAAGCAATGTTCGTGCAGGTAAGTTGTTTGGGATTCCTGTTTCTGGTACTCATGCTCATTCATTGGTAGAGGCATTTGGCAGTGAATATGAAGCATTCAAAGCGTATGCAGAAACGCATAAGGACTGCGTTTTTCTTGTAGATACATATGATACCGTCAGAAGTGGCGTACCAAATGCTATCCGTGTTGCCAATGAAATGGGAGATAAGATAAACTTTCAAGGCGTGCGAATTGATTCTGGTGACATGGCTTATATTTCTAAGCAGGTTCGTCGCGAGCTGGATAATGCCGGTTATACCAGTGCCAAAATTTTTGCTTCAAATGATTTGGAAGAGACCACGATTACAAGTTTGAAAATGCAAGGTGCCAAAATTGATGTGTGGGGTATTGGCACTAAATATATTACTGCTTATGACCAGCCTGCTTTAGGAGCAGTTTATAAGTTAGTCTCAATTGAAGATGATCAGCACCATATGCGTGATACTTTAAAAATTTCTTCGAATGTGGAAAAAGTCTCAACTCCAGGTAAAAAGCAGGTTTGGCGTATTTCAGCCAATACTGAAAAGAAAAATGAAGGTGACTGGATTGCACGGGCTGGTGTGGATCCGCGAAAATTTGATTCACTTTACATGTTTCATCCCCAGTATACTTATATCAATAAAGTGGTAACGGATTATACTGCTGAGCCGCTTTTAAAAGATATTTTTGTAAATGGCCAATTGAAATATCAGAAGCCTAAATTAACAGATATCAAAAACTTTTGTGCAGCTAACTTAGATGGTCTTTGGGATGAATATAAACGAAGTTTGAACCCTCAAGAATACCCTGTTGATCTTTCTAAAGATTTGTATGACAGTAAAATGAATATTATTCAGAATATTCTTGCAAGTATTAATAAAGGAGATACTGAACATTGAGGCCATTGCAAGAACAAATTATAAAATATGAACATGTTTTACCCCAAATTGATCCTCAAAAAGAAATTCGACGCTCAGTTAATTTTTTGAAGGATTATCTTAAAGAAAATACATTTTTAAAATCATATGTGCTGGGTATTTCAGGGGGTCAGGATTCTACGTTGGCAGGAAAACTGTGCCAAATGGCAATTTCCGAAATGCGTGATGAAACGGGCGATAGTTCATATCAATTTATTGCAGTTCGTTTACCTTATGGCGTTCAAACAGATGCTCAAGATGCAGCTGATGCTGTGGCATTTCAAAAACCCGATCAGGATTTAATAGTCAATATTAAACCTGCTGTTGATGCTTTGGTAGCCAGTTTGAATGAAGCTGGACAGCAGATCACAGATTTTAACAAGGGTAATATTAAGGCTCGTGAACGTATGGTTGTACAGTACGCTATTGCTGGTGCTCACAATGGTGCGGTAGTTGGTACAGATCATGCGGCTGAAAATTTTAGCGGTTTTTATACTAAATATGGCGATGGTGCAGCAGACCTGACACCGCTTTTCCGTTTAGATAAACGGCAAGGCAAGCAGATGCTTAAATTTTTAAATTGTCCAGAGCACTTGTACCAAAAAGCGCCAACGGCAGATTTGGAAGAAAATAAGCCAGGCTTACCGGATGAAACTGCACTGGGAGTTAGCTACAAGGATGTAGATGACTACCTAGAAGGTCGTACTGTATCTGAACTGGCTGCAGAGAAGATTGAGTCGCTCTGGCGTAAAAGTGAACATAAGAGACATTTGCCTGTAACAGTTTTTGATGATTTTTATCGCAGGTAGATTTGAAAGCAGAATACTTTAAGGCATTCAAATTTAGCTGCACGTTGACAAAAACTGTGCAAGTAGTACAATTACTGATAACTTAAGATATGTTTTTTAAGATTAGCAGTTCAAAGAGAGAATCGCATGGTGAAAATGATTTACTGCTATTTAAAAAATGCTCCTTATGGTTTAACAAATAAAATTAATTAAGAGGTAACAAGCACTGTTGCAATTAAGGTGGTACCGCGTTTAAAGGCGTCCTTAAGATAAGCAATAGTGTTTTTATTTTTGCAAAAAAGGGAGATATATTTGATGAAGAAACTGACAAGTTCACAATTTAGACAAATGTTTTTGGATTTCTTCAAGCAGCACGGACACATGGTATTGCCCAGTCAATCATTAATCCCACAAGATGACCCAACATTGCTGTGGATAAATTCCGGTGTGGCAACGATGAAGAAATATTTTGACGGTTCTGTAGTCCCTAAAAATCATAGGATTACCAGTTCGCAAAAATCAATTAGAACAAATGATATTGAAAATGTTGGTAAAACGGCCAGACACCAGACTTTTTTTGAAATGCTGGGCAACTTTTCTGTTGGTGATTATTTTAAAAAAGAGGCAATTACTTGGGCCTGGGAATTTTTAACGAGTCCGGACTGGCTTGATTTAGATCAGGAAAAGCTTTATTGCACGGTTTATCCTAAAGATACCGAAGCATACAAAATTTGGTTAGAAGTTGGGATGCCTGAAGATCATATCGTTAAACTGGAAGAAAATTTCTGGGATATTGGCGAAGGTCCTTGTGGTCCTGATTCCGAGATCTTTTATGATCGTGGTCAAGAAAATAACGATGTAGCGGAAGATGATCCAGAAAACTTCCCTGGTGGTGAAAATGCCCGTTATTTGGAAATTTGGAATATCGTCTTTTCACAATATAATCACTTAGCAAATGGCAAGTATGTTGATCAACCGCATAAGAATATTGATACCGGTATGGGCTTAGAGCGCGTTTTGTCTATTTTGCAAGATGCGCCAACTAACTTTGAAACTGATCTCTTTTTGCCGATTATTCATGAAACAGAAAAAATGACTGCTGCTAAAAAATATGGCACAAATAAAGCAGATACCACTGCTTTTAAGATTATTGCAGATCATGTGCGGACTGTCAGTTTTGCTATTGCAGATGGTGCATTGCCATCAAACACAGGGCGCGGCTATGTTTTACGGCGCCTAATTCGGCGTGCCGATTTAAATGGTCAGCGCTTAGGCATTAAGGGAGCTTTTCTTTACAAACTAGTTTCGGTAGTTGGCAAAATTATGGAGAGTCATTATCCGGAAGTTACACAGCAAAAAGATTTCATTGCCAAAGTAATTAAGAACGAGGAAGAAAGGTTCCAATTAACTCTTGAATCGGGATTAACTTTACTTGATGACCTGATTGCAAGTGCACAAAAGTCAGAAGATAAAACAATTACTGGTAAAGATGCATTCAAATTATTTGATACTTATGGTTTTCCTTATGAACTGACTTTTGAAACTGCACAGGATGCAGGTTTAAAGGTTGACCAAAAAGGTTTTGATGCCGAAATGGCAGCTCAAAAAGAACGTGCCCGTAAAGCTCGTGGCAATTTGCAATCGATGAGCGCTCAAGATGAAACTCTGATGAACTTAAAGGATAAGTCAGAATTTGAATATGGCGTTTATGAAGAAAAACACGCAAAATTAGTTGATATTATAGTTGATGATCAGTTAGTTGATAAAGCAGATGGCGATAATGCTGTTTTGATTTTTGATAAGACTCCTTTTTATGGTGAACGTGGTGGCCAGGTAGCCGATCATGGTAATATCTATAATCAGGAAGGAGAACTTGTTGCTCAAGTAACCGATGTGCAACATGCGCCCAATGATCAAAATATGCACTTTGTCGATGTGATTTTACCTCTGACAAAAGGTGAGGAATATACTCTAAAGATCGACAGAGTTCGCCGCGAAGGTCTGCGCCATTCTCATACTGCCACGCACTTATTACATGCAGCTTTGAGAAGCGTACTTGGTGAACATACTCATCAAGCAGGCAGTTTGGTTGACCCTGATTATTTACGTTTTGACTTTACTGCGCTTGAGCCAATGACCGAAAAGGAACTTAAATCAGTTGAGAACCTGGTAAACCAAAAAATCTGGGCGGCAATTGATGTCAAAACTACTATTACTGACCCTGATACTGGTAGAAAGATGGGTGCTCTAGCTTTATTTGATGGTAAATACGGTGATAAAGTCCGGGTTGTCCAAATAGCAGATTTTTCTATTGAATTCTGTGGTGGTACTCATTGTGCCAATACTAACCAAATAGGTATTTTTAAGATTATTTCTGAATCTGCTATTGGTGCAGGTATGAGAAGAATTGAAGCAGTAGTTTCCAAGAAAGCTTATGAGTACTTGGCCAGCAGATCAGAATTGTTAGATGAAATCCAGGCAGAAGTAAAATCAACTAAACCAGAAGATATTATCGATAAGGTTGATTCACTTGAAAAAGACCTGCATGACAGTCAAAAGCAGGTTGAAGACTTGAACTTGCAAATCAATCAAAATAAGGCCAACTCTATTTTTGATAATGTAGAGCAAGCAGGTGATCTATCAGTTATTGCACAAAAAGTTGATGTTAACGGGATGAATGATTTGCGTGAATTTGCTGATACTTGGAAGAGTGGCAAAAAGTCAGATGTGCTGGTTTTGGCTACCGCTAATGACGGCAAGGCAAATATGATCATTAGTTTAGGTGATAAAGCCTTAGCAAAAGGCCTTAAAGCAGGTGATTTAATTAAGCAAGCTGCTCCAATCTTTGGCGGAGGCGGAGGCGGTCGACCAGATATGGCTCAAGCCGGAGGTAAAAAACCTGAAGGCCTTGAAAAGGCTATTCAGACAGTGATCACAGCGATTTCAAAAAATTAATTGATTGAGTTTATACTGTTTTTCAAGTAAAATTGTGCTAGGAGGAATGATTATGAGTTCGCTAGATAAGACAATGCACTTTGACTTTAATGAAAATAAAGGCAAAAACGTTCATGACACTCTGCAAGATGTTTATAATGCTCTGGAAGAGAAGGGCTATAATCCAGTTAATCAGATTGTCGGGTATTTATTGTCTGGCGATCCAGCTTATATTCCACGGCATAATGATGCTCGTAAATTAATTTTAAAACACGAACGTGATGAAATTATTGAAGAGCTTGTCAAAAATTATCTTGGAAAAGATAAATAATGCGATTAGTTGGTTTAGATGTTGGATCAAAGACAGTAGGCGTTGCAGTTAGTGATGAATTAGGCATTACTGCGCAAATGCTTGAAACTATCCCTATTGATGAAACGCGTTATAATTTTGGTATGCGTGCAATTAAAAAGATTGTGCGACAATATGAACCAGCGGGTTTTGTTTTAGGTTTGCCCAAAAATATGGATGGATCTTCTGGCGTTGCGGTTGCGCGAAGTAAGGCATACGGTGAAAGGCTTGAAAAGAAGTTTGGTTTGCCAGTGCATTATTCTGATGAGAGACTAACTACAGTTGAATCTGAACGTGTTTTAGTTGAAGAAGCAGATATGCACAACCGCCATCAACGTAAAAAAGTGATTGACCAAATGGCCGCTGTCTTGATTTTACAAAATTATTTGGATCTAAACCGAAAGGATTAATATGACACAAGAAGTTAACGGTGATGACCGTCAAATTACCTTGATTGATGATCAAGGCAACGAAGAATTATATGAAATTTTATTTACATTTCATTCTGATGATTATGATAAATCATATGTTCTGCTTTATCCGGCAGCTGCCAGTGATGATGAGGAAATTGAAGTTTTGGCTTTTAGTTATGACTCCGATTCCGAAGGTGATGTCACTAGCAGTGATTTACACGAGATTGAAGCAGATGATGAATGGAATATGGTTCAAGGAGTTTTGAACACATTTTTGGACGATGACCGATTAAGTGGTGAATAAAAGAGACTGGCTGGGCCAGCCTTTTTTATTCAAGATTAATAATTTAGAAACTAATGAATGATAAGATATTAGAAACTTTAGAATTTGCAAAAATTACTGAACAACTGCAACAAATGGCGATTACTACACCAGCTAAAATGGCAGCTTTTAATCTTGTACCAAGTAATGACTTTGCTCAAGTAGAACTTGCACTGAAGCAGACTTTGGCGGGTGCTGATATTTTGCGGATCAAGGGACAACTGCCTTTAACGGATTTTGTTGATGTTGGACCGAGTATTAAGCGCTTGCGGATCAAAGCTAATTTGAATGCAAAGGAATTAGGCAACTTATTGCTGGTTTTAGAACTTGCTAATGAAATCAATGACTTTTTTAGTGAAGATGATAAAGAAAAACTGAATTTAGCAGCAATAGACTCCATTTTGGCAAAACTAGATGTGCCTCAATCACTGTTCAAGCAGCTTAGTCGTTCGCTGGATTTTGACGGGGAAGTTCTTGATACTGCATCTGCTGAATTATCCCATTTACGTCACGAAATCAAAAATAATGATACAGAAATTAAAGATAAAATGGACAGCTACACAAAAGGAAATAGTAGCAAGTACTTATCCGAACAGATCGTGACTATTCGTGATGACCGTTATGTTATTCCGGTTAAACAAGAGTATCGTAATAAATTTGGTGGTGTCGTTCACGATCAGAGTGCTAGTGGTCAAACTTTATTTATTGAACCAAGTGCAGTTTTAAATCTTAACAATCGTCAGCAAAATCTTTTGGCGCAAGAAAAAAGGGAGATTAGCCGGATTTTACGTAATCTGTCAGATTTAGTACGTCCCGAAGCTGACAGCATTGATACGATTGCAAGTTCCTTGGTTGAACTTGATTTTATCCAAGCAAAAGCAAAGCTGGCTCATGTCATGAAAGCTACCGAACCAAAGTTGACTCATAACCAGTCATTACTATTTTTGCAGGCACGACATCCTTTAATTGACCCTAAAAAAGTCGTTGCCAACGACATACGACTTGGTGAAGATTACGATACTATATTAATTACTGGCCCCAACACTGGTGGGAAAACCATTACATTAAAAACAGTAGGGATATTGCAGCTAATGGTGCAATCAGGTCTGTTTATTCCAGTTGCAGAGGGAAGCAAAGCAGGTGTGTTCAAAGACATTTGTGCTGATATTGGAGATGAACAATCTATTGAGCAATCGCTTAGTACTTTCTCCTCACATATTAACGGTATTGTTAAAATAATGAAAAGCGTCAATGCTGAAACTCTTGTTTTGATTGATGAAATTGGAGCTGGGACTGACCCAGAAGAAGGAGCAAGTCTTGCAATCAGTATTTTGGATTTCTTACGTCAAAAGAAGGCCAAAATAATCGTCACAACACACTACCCAGAACTAAAACTTTATGGTTATAATCGGGAAAGAACGACTAACGCTTCAATGGAGTTTGATCTAAAAACACTGTCTCCAACCTATCGTTTACAGATCGGTATTCCAGGTCACAGTAACGCCTTTGCTATTGCCCGCAGGCTGGGGATGCGTGAGGATGTGGTTAAAAAAGCTCAGGGATTAATGAGTGATGAAAATGTTGATATTAACCAAATGATTACTGAGTTGACAAAACAAACCAAAGCTGCTTCGGATGCTCGCAGTCATTTAACAACTAGTCTTGACCGGGCTAAAAAACTTGAAATAAAATTGCAACAGGCTTTGGATTGGTATAATCAGCGTGTGCAAAGGCAACTGGAATTTGCACAAGAAAGAGCTAATGAAGTAGTCACAAAAAGTCGTAAAAAGGCTGATAAAATCATCGAGCAGCTTGAACAGCAAAAGGGCAAAGTTAAACAAAATGAAATTATTGCTGCTAAAGGTGAATTTAATCAGCTTGAACGACAAAATGAAAATTTGGCTCATAATCGCGTTTTGCAACGCGAAAAGAGACGTCACCATGTCAATGTAGGTGATAAGGTAAAAGTACTGTCTTACGGACAAACTGGCACTATTACCAAAAAATTATCCGAACATGAATATGAAGTCCAAATGGGTATCATTAAAGTAAAAGTTAGTGATCGAGACATAGAAAAAATCGGATCACAAAAAGAATTAAAATCTACTAAGCAAGTTCGCGCTATTAGTGCAAGCAGGCGGAGCAATGTGAGAAGTGAGCTTGACTTGCGCGGTCAGCGTTATGATGAAGCGATGACTAATCTCGATCGCTATATAGATTCTGTTCTGCTGGCAGGACTTGATGTTGTCACGATTATTCATGGAATTGGCACTGGCGCAATTAGAAAAGGAGTTTGGAAGTACCTAAAATCAAGCAAGCATGTGAAAAGTTTTAACTACGCTCCGGCAAATGAGGGTGGCAACGGAGCTACTATCGTGCATTTGCAATAAACTGATTTACTTGTAAAAAGTAAGTCTGCTTGCTATAATGAAAATATCAATAGATAACTATTTTTTCCTTAAAGGAGGTTTTTTCATGGTTGATGAGCTTACAGATCAAAACTTTGAAGAAGAAACAAAAGATGGCGTCGTTTTAACAGACTTTTGGGCAACCTGGTGTGGACCTTGTAAAATGCAATCACCAGTAGTTGATGAACTGGCGGAAGAGAGGCAAGACGTTAAATTTACTAAGATGGATGTTGATCAAAATAAAGAAGTACCTAGTTCCTTAGGAGTAATGGCAATTCCAACTTTATTAATTAAAAAGAATGGTGAAATTGTTGATCGTATTACCGGTTATACTCCAAAAGCAAAACTTAGTCAGATTTTGGATCAATATACAAAATAAAAAATTCCTGCATTTGCAGGAATTTTTTTAATTGCTCTTTTCTTTTAATAAATCACGTATTTCCTTGAGATAGTCTTCAGCAGATGGACCAGCAGGTTGCTGCTTCTCATTATGTTTCATTACTTTATTGACAGCTTTAACTAGTAAGAAGACTATGAAAGCGATGATTAGAAAGTTAATTACAGTATTGATAAATTCACCGTATTTAAATGTGGCACCACCAGCTTTAAATACAAGATTAGACAAATCAATTTTACCGATGAACAAACCTATAAGCGGGTTAATTAAATTGTTTACCAGAGAATTAACAATGTTGGTAAAAGCCCCACCAATAATTACACCTACAGCCAGATCAATGACATTACCACGTTGAATAAATTCTTTAAATTCTTTTAGCATTTTATTTCCTCCATTCTTACTTTAATCATATTGCAAAAATGGTAAAAAACTAAATTATTTGTTTCTGGAAGTTTAATCAAACTTAGCAATTAATTTAACTTCTTTTTTCCGTTCATCAACTTTGATTTCGCACTCCGTTGTGCGACCTGTTTCCTTTTCAACTGCTTCTGCAATAATGCCAGCTTCAAGAGAAAATTCTCGACTGCCACTATTAATTCGATCAGTTACATTTTGTCCCTTGAGCTTAAATATTTCTTCGCTGTGATGGCTTCTTGTTTTTTCTAAGTTGCCAAATTCAGTGGTTGCAAAGAAACTAACCACATCTTCAAATGATAACAGATCGTATTTACGAGCAATTCGCTTGCCACCCCAATAAAGAATCGCTTCATTGTCTTCGCCTAAAATCGTCGGCAGTAGGAAATCACGATAAAGTTGATTCACAAAATAAACATGTTCGTGTTGCTGGTTATTGTTTTGCATACAGAAATTCATCCCTTTTATTTTCTTATATTTTACCGTAAAATTGATTGAAGTATAAATTATTTAGGGGAGACTTTTATAATGGATAATCGACCAATTGGTTTGCTAGATTCTGGAGTTGGTGGATTGACAGTAGTCAAAAAGATCGTTGCTAAGATGCCACATGAAGCAACCGTTTTTATTGGTGATAATGCTCATATTCCTTATGGTGATAAGTCTAAAGCGGAAATTATTGCGCTTACTAAGCAGAGTGTTAACTTTTTGCTGAGCAAAAACGTCAAGTTGATCATTTTTGCTTGTAACACAGCCACGGCAGTGGCTATGAGAGCTATTCAAAAAGAAATTGAACCGCAAATTATAGGTGTGGTTCAGTCAGGAGCCGTTGCAGCAGTAAATGCAACAAAAAATAAAAATGTTGCAGTAGTGGCTACCAAGATGACTGTCGGCTTACATGCATATCGAGCGGAAATTCAGGCACGTGATCCCCAAATAACGGTGAACGAACTAGCTACCCCACAAATTGTACCTCTAATTGAAGCCAATGCGGGACATCAAGCTTATGTTTCTGCTCTTAAAAAGATTTTATTGCCAATAAATGATTTAAATATTGATACTCTAGTCTTAGGATGTACTCATTATCCAATTATCCGCAATGAATTTGCCCAATGCCTGAAACCTGATATACAAATAATAGATCCGGCAGATCAAGTTGCGAACTATACATATAATGTTATGAAAAATAATCAGATGTTTACTTCTAGTTCAGCTAAAGGAAAGCATGAATACTATACTACAGGTGATGTCAAAATGTTTGATGAACTTGGTAAAACAGTATTGCAGGATGAAAATTTTAACGGACACCATCTTTAATAAAGGAGAAGAAATGGAAATATTATTTGCTACTACAAATAAAGGAAAAGTCAAAGAGCTAAAATCAGCATTTAAAACTTCTGCAATTAATGTTAGCCTCAAAACAAATGCTGATTTAGATAGACCACCTGTAGTTGATGAATATGGAATAACTTTTGAGCAAAACGCTAAGTTGAAGGCCCACGAGTTAGCAGATTACAGCCATATGTTGACAATAGCTGATGATTCTGGATTAATCGTTGATGCACTTGATGGTGCTCCTGGAGTTCATTCTGCACGTTTTGCAGGTCCCGAGCATAATGACCAAAAGAATAATGCCAAATTGCTTGCAGAACTTGGCGGAGTGCCTTTAAAAAAACGGACTGCCAGGTTTAATACTACAATCGTAGTTTCTAAGCCAGGTCATTTTGACCAGGATTTAGTTGTTTCAGGTCAGTGTGAAGGCTTAATTTTACCCGCACCTCAGGGCGATGATGGATTTGGCTATGATCCCCTTTTTTATGTGCCTGAAAAGCAGAAAACTTTTGCAGAGATGACAATAGCTGAAAAAAATGGTCTCTCTCATAGGGGAAAAGCAATATCTCAATTGCTTAAAGAGTTACCTAACTGGCTGGCTCAGTTTGAATAAATAAAAAAACTGATGAAAATCTCTAGTAATATCTCAACAAAAATAATAATAAGTTTGTTGAATTTACCATATTTGATTTTTATCAGTTTCTATTTTTATTCTGCCAATAAAATTTTATTTTCGGGTAAAATTTTTAAATATTGTGTCAGGTACTCATCTTGAACTTCTTTTTCATGGCCAGGTTTGACTTGAAAATGAACAACATAATTGACAGTTTGTGCTGTTTGTTCTGTGATACCAACTATTTTAGGTTCTTGCACTAGAAAATCAAAATTAGTACTCAATTTATTATTAACTTGGTTAATAATATCGTGAACTTTTGAAAAGTCATTATTGGCTTTAAGCTGCATTGTTATATCCAAACCAATGCCACCGTGAGCCAGATTTTGAACTATTGAAATGTTGCGATTGGGAATGTAGATAATAGAACCATCGGATCCTTTAAGTCTGGTAGTTCGTAGACCCAACTGAATTACAACTCCTGTTTGATTGTTAATGGAAACAATGTCACCCACATCAAACTGATCTTCGCTTAAGATGAAAAAGCCATTAACCAAATCACTGACAAATCCTTGCGCTCCCATACCTAAAGCTAGTGAAAAAATACCGGCACTTGCAAGCAGAGTTCCAATTGGAATGCCTAAAATGGATAAAACCGCAAATAAGTAAAAGAAGATTACTGTATATTCAAAGATACTGTTAATTAATGCTGTAACAGTTTGTGTTCTCTTATTTTGTTTTCTTTTACTGCGCTTCAAATAATGACTGATAATTTTTTTGCCAAAATGATCAATTAAATAAAAAACTATGGATGAAATTGCTAATTGCCAGACAATTGCCAAAACTTGTTCACCCAGTCTGTCCCAGTTGAATTTGAGGACGTTTTTGTTGATTTGAAATATTTTATTCATGGTAATTACCTTTCGTATATGCATATTAACTATAACAAAATATGACATATAGATTGAGATTAAAGCATTTTCATGCTAGACTTTTTTTAGGTATAGAATTGGAGGTAAAAGATGAAATTTTCTTATGGTGCATTAGCAGGGTTGATTGCTGCCATTGCATTATTAATTTTAGTACTTTTCACAATTCCAGTGCTTATTCGAGCCGCAAAAGCTACTAGAGAAGCAGAAAAAACGATCCGAAGTGCTAATGAGTCGATTCAACAAGTTTCTGAAGATGTCGATGATTTACTACATCAAACTGGAGATTTGCTGGATAAAACCAATGTCTTGTTAGCAGATGTTAATGTTAAAATGAAAACTATTGATCCTGTTGTTCAGGCAGCAGCTGATCTAGGCGAAAGCGTTTCAGATGTTAATACCTCTACCAGAAAAATGGCAAAACGTTTCAATAATTTTCATTGGAAACGTAACGGATTGATGTCATCTGCTTTAGCATCGGTGTTTGCACGGCATAAGCGACGTAAAGGTGAAGATTAGTAAAAGGAGTTACTTTTATGAAAAAGTTTGTAAGTTTTGTTTTAGGTACTATTGTTGGGACTGCGGCAGGTTTTCTTGCTGGTTCTCTATTAGTAAGTGATGACCAAATCGATGAATTGAAGAAAAAAGTTAAGAACAATGAAACTGTTCAAGATTTAAAGAAAAAATATGATAACGGTACTGAAATAGTAAAGAATCAACTGGCTTCATTCCCTAAGAATGTAGAAGATGATTCAGAACTAAAGGATTTTGATGATATCGTTATTGATAATTCAAAAGATGATGACGCACAGCAAAAAGATCATGCTCAAGATGTAGCGAATGATCTGCATCATGCAGAAACAAATGATGATTTTAATCATCCAGAACCTCCAAAGCCTGAAGGTCCATCTGATCCCTCTGATGCACCTGCCGACCCATATTCCAGACCATAAAATTAATTGAAAAATGGCACTAGCAGAAAAGATATTACTGCTAGTGCCATTTTTATGTAGTCAAACAATTTGAATTCTTGTTTAAAGAGGCAAAACTTTGAGCTCCTTACTGGTGTGAGTAAATGGCTCATAACCATCTTTAGTAACGACTCCACAATCCTCAATTCTGACACCCGCAACATTTGGAATGTAAATTCCGGGTTCAATTGAAAAACACATTCCCTCTTCAATTATGAGATCATTACCTTGTACAATTGACGGGTATTCGTGAACTTCTTTTCCGATTCCATGACCTAAACGGTGGATAAAATATTCTCCATAGCCGGCTTTAGTAATGATATCCCGGGCAACACTGTCGAGTTCAGAAGCAGTCATACCTGGTCTGACCGCATCTATAGCAGCTTGTTGAGCTTCACGATCAATTTCATAAATTTCTCTTTCCTTAGCCGTTGGCTCGCCATAAGCAACGGTGCGACTGGAATCTGAAGCATAACCATTGTGCATAGTACCCAGATCAAAAAGAACTAATTCATTAGGCTTAACTTTATTCATAGTAGGACCTAGATGAGGATTTGCAGCATTGGCACCAGCCTGCACAATAGTTTCAAAACTTTCATGCATTACTCCTTTTTGCACTTTGAGCTGATACTCAATTTGTCCTGCTATGTATCTCTCAGTTACGCCTTCTTTAATAGCATCGAAGCCAATTTGAAATGCAAAATCTGCTTCACGTCCTGCGGCCTGCAATTGTTTAATTTCCTCAGGAGTTTTATAAAGGCGAATTTTATTAACGAAATTTGAAAGATCACCATCAAAATTTGCATTTGGAAATTGTTCGTGAATGAGCTGGTAGTGAGAAACAGAAAGGTTGTTTTTCTCTAAAGCCCATTTTTGATATTCTTTTGTTCTGCTTCTTACCTTGTCAGCAATAATTTCCCACGGATTTTCTGAATCAAGATAGCCGTAAACATCACCATTCCAGGCAGAGTTTTTTGCTTCTTCAACGTTTAAAGCTGGCACGAATACAAATGGATCTTGGTCCTTGAATGCTAAAAGGGCAAAAATTCGTTCGTGAGGCTCCATATCATATCCGGTAAAGTAGGAAATTGTAGTTGGGTTAGAAATATAGGCAACATCGTTGTCAGAACTTTGCAGCCATTCTTGTAATTTTGTTAAATTCATAGCTTCTTCCTTCCATTTTGAATTCATAGTTAAAGAAAGTATATCATGTTCTCGACTTGAAAAAATGAAAGAATAGTTGTAAACGTTTGCACTTTCCTAAAAAAAATGATAAATTTTATACTAGTAAAATTAAGATGGGGGAACCAAGAATGCGTAAACAAGATATTACAATTTATGATGTAGCTCGTGAGGCTAAAGTCTCAATGGCCACAGTTTCACGAGTAGTTAATGGCAATACAAATGTGCGTAAAGATACGCGCGATCGAGTAATGAAAGTAATCAACCGGTTGCACTATCAACCCAATGCAGTAGCACAGGGACTTGCGTCCAAGAGAACTACTACGGTTGGATTAATTGTACCGGATTTAACTAACCTTTATTTTGCAGAATTGTCAAAAGGTATTGATGATATTGCTCTTTTGTACAAATACAATATTATCATTACTAGCATTGAAAACCGTTTGATGAGAGAAGATCAAGCGATTCAAGGATTGCTTAATAAACAAGTTGATGGGGTAATTTACATGTCAGACACACTGCCTGAAGAAGCGGTTGAGGCTTTTAAGCGTACTGATACTCCAGTGGTTCTGGCAGGGACTAAAGATAGTCACAGTGAATTTCCGTCAGTTGCCATTGATTATAAAAAGGCAGATACAGAAGCTTTAAACCTTCTTTACAATGATGGCAGAAAGAATTTGGCTTTGGTATTAGGCAATCCTGATACAGTAGTTAATGTACAAAACAGAATTCCAGCTTATAAGAAATTTATGTCAGATCATAATTTAGGTGAAGGCCATATTTATTCTAATATTAAAGATCATTCTGATGGATATAATTTATTGTCACAATTAGATCAAGATGGTGTCGATGGCGTAATTGTAACTAATGATGTTACTGCTGTCGGAATTTTGAATTCTGCAATTGATGCTGGTAAAAAGGTGCCTGAAGAATTAGAAATAATTACAGCAAGTGCTACGCAAATTGCTTCAGTTGTCCGTCCCGCTTTGACGGCCATTCGTCAACCACTTTATGATATTGGTGCAGTAGCAATGAGAATGCTCACCAAGCTAATGAATAATGAAGAAGTGCCAGAAACACAGATTGAACTTCCTTATGAAATATTAAAAAAGCAAAGTACAACAAATGAATAAAGATTGTTTATCATATAAAAAGTGTTGCAAGTTAGTCATGCAACACTTTTTTAGTTTTTAATTTTTGAATTTGCCTTATTTGTTCCCAAGTATTGAGTGGCTCGGCAGATTTCAATGGCAGGTAAGGAGTTAACGCAATATTAGAATAACGACTCATCCGTGGTAAATGACGATAATTTTGCCAACTAGCTTCGTCAAAAAAACCATAAAATAGAATGTCACGTGCTTTGACCCACCCCAAGGATGTATATAGCCATAAACTTTTGGGACTACCATTGAAATTCTCTATTTTAAACAAAGTATTGGCGGGTAAAACTTTGCTTGTCTGGGATTGATTATCCGGAAAACGGTAAAGGTGAGCTCCCCTCTGCGATTTAGTTAAAATTTGCTTACTTTGATAGGGAGCAATATCTTCAGGCTTCAAATCCATATTAACAAATTCAGCCGATATAAATGTATGGTTGGCAATTTGATAATAAAGTTGATTATGGGCTCTAACCCCGTACATCACTTCAAACTTTTGTCCTGGATAGACGTATTTTGTCTGTTTGTCTTGCACATAAGGATTCATCATCGTTTTAGTCTTTTTTTTGCCAAAATAACTGCCACTACGGTGAATGTCATATTTCTTAGTACCTTCTTTTGCCAGTTTGTATTTAAAACCAGTACTAGGAAAGTTGGTTACGACACCATCAACGTTTTTATTAATTAACCATTGCCATAAGTCAGGGGACTCATCCATTTCAGTCCATACAAAAACCTGTTTATTTAGCTGGTGCAGCCAATGTATAAGCCATGCATGATTTAAAATTAAATCAGAGGAAACATTAACGGCATTTACTTGCGGCAAATTACTAAAATTCATTCTTTTCAGGCTGCCCACAATTAAAATTAAGTATGCATCGGGCATTATCTTACGGAAGTGAAATAGACTAGCAACTGAAAAAGAATGGATCATGACCCGTTTTTCCATGTGATATTTTTTGATAGTCGCTGCAATTTGATCTTCTAATTCATAAGAGGGGTCTAACGAATGATCTATTTTGGTTTCAAGAATAAATTTTGTATTTGGTCTTTTTTGATAGTATTCAAATAATTGTGGTAAACTCATGACATGTTCACCGTTGTCATAGGTTAACTCGCTAAGTGCCTGCCAATTATTTTGTGATACAATTGCATGTGTATGGGTCACTCTAAATAAGTCATCATCGTGTGAAACGACTAATTCTCCATCTGCAGAAAGATGGAGATCAAGTTCAACGTAATCGGCACCAGAATTAAAAGCAGAGTTGTCACTTTGAATAGTTTCTTCAGGATATTTGCTCGGGTCGCCCCGATGGCCGACCACAGTAAAGCCACAGGTTGTAATAAAAATGATGCTAAAAATGAGAGCCCTGATTAATTGGCTTTGATATTTCATGTGTACACCTCTATTGTTAACTACAATAGCATGGTTGCACATTTTTTGCTACATGTCACAGATTTAACTTATGCGGGGGATATTGATGAATGAACAATATGAAGAGTTGGATTTAATTGAAGAAATCGTGCGCAACGATGGCAGTAAGTATTTTGAAATTTCCAATATTGATCAAAATGGAATAGCTGAACTTGCCGCAGATCGTGGAAAAATTAAAAGCGTGCGTATTTTGCAATTGAATATTCCGCGTACTAAAGCCCTTATTACTTATGAAAAATACATTAATGAAAACTACAAACTTGAAACTTTGACTAATGAAGAAGACTGGAAAAATCCTGATTGGGTGGAATGGAAAAAGCCAAAGGGGAAAGTCCTAGATGCATATAATATGGTTTTGAAATCTAATCAAATTGGATAGAGAGCAGGATAATGGAAAAAATTCGCATTTTACACACTAATGATTTACATTCACATTTCGAACATTTCCCCAAAATTGGCCGTTATTTAAGAGAAGCTCAAAAAGATAAATCTGTCGATCAGATTCTTACTTTTGATGCTGGTGACTTCATGGATCGTTCTCATCCTTTGACTGATGCGACATATGGACAAGCTAATATTAAGTTAATGAACTCTTTTCATTATGATGCAATTACTATTGGCAACAATGAAGGAATTTCCAATTCACATTGCGTAGTGGAAAAATTATTTGACCATGCTAATTTTCCCGTTATTTTAGCGAATTTGCGAGAAGAAGACGGTTCAATGCCTCATTGGGCTGTTCAAAATAAAATTTTGCTTACCAGAAAGGGTACTCGAATTGGTCTAATCGGTCTGACTGCAGCTTATCCTCTTTCTTATGAACCTAATCACTGGCACGTTAAAATGTTGAAAGAAACAATGGACGATGTTTTGCCCAAAATGAAGGGCCAGTATGATGTGTTAATTTTAATAACTCATATTGGCTTAAATATGGATACTTTTTTAGCTAGAAATTATCCTCAAATTGACTTGATTGTGGGTGGACACAGTCATGACCTGTTGCCACGTGGTAAAAAGGTGGAAAATGTCTGGATTACTCAAACAGGTAAATGGGGTAATTATGTGGGGGACACTTATATGGAAATCGATGATAATCATCACGTGCAAAAAATCACTCCACATGTTGTGCCCACCGGTTTGATGAAGTCCAATTTAGATGATGAGGAAACTATTTTAGGTTACAGGCAAAAGGGAAAAGAAATCTTAAGTCGCGAACTTGTGGCTGATTTGCCTGAGAAATATGATAATGATCGTGAAGCTGCTCTTCAGGTTTCCATGAATGCCATTGCAAATTTTGCAGGAACAGATTTAGCTATGCTCAGTTCAGGTCTTTTTTTAACACCTTTTAAAAAGGGCATTTTGACTAAATATGATTTGCAAAAAGCTTTGCCACATTCAATGCATGTTGTGCGTTCTACTTTGAAAGGCAGTGATTTGTGGCGCCTAGTTATGGAAATCGAAAAAAATCGACATTTTTTGGATCAGTTTCCTTTGCAAGGCATGAGTTTTCGAGGAAAAATTTTTGGTCAAATGTACTACAAAGGAATCAAATTTGATCCTATAAGCAGAGTTGTTTTTGTAAATGGCAAGGAAGTTGATCCCTACCAGGAATATCAAATTGCTGTTTTGGATCATTATGTCTTAGTACCATTTTTCCCCACCCTAGCAATTGTTGGTGATAATGACTTTTTGTTCCCCAAATTTTTGCGTGAAGTGGTTGGGGATTATTTAGCAAAAAAGTATCCGTTAACGGGAAGTGAAAGTAATGGTAGAACAAACCAGCAGTAAAAAAGAAAAAGATAATAAATTTGAGCAAGTTCAGCCATTGCGGCATCCTCTGGCTGTTGTTAGCTTGGATGATGATCAACTAAAAATAAACAAACAGCTTTATCAAGTTATGGTTAATAAGAATGAGGCTCTTGATCTTGAACTTTTACGCCAAAAATATGATCCGTATTTAGATCAATATGATTTTATTGTTGGCGATGTGTCAAGTGAACATTTGCGTTTAAAAGGCTTTTACCAGGATAATGCACAAACAGCAATAGATCGAAAAAAGCAGACTATTGCCGACTATTTACTGGAATACTGCAATCCGGGTGGACCATATTTTGTTTTACAACTTTTAAGTCCGGTTCATCATTATCATTATAATAAAAGAAAAAGGCGAAAAAATTCGTTCAAGAATAGGACGCAGAGCTCGAATCGGAGAAAACTGAATAAACCTTTTAAAAGCTATCATATACGTCCGACCAGAATAAAAAAGCCTGAAACAGTTACTGTAAAAAAAGAACGAACAAACCAACATTCTTTTGTAATAAAAAAAAGAAAGGGCAGCAAATAAGTGAAAGATTACCGTTTATTTTTAATTGATCTTGATGGCACAATTTATCGCGGTAAAGAAACTATTGCTTCTGGGGTTCGTTTTGTTAAGCGCCTTGAAAAAGCGCATAAGGATTATATTTTTCTAACTAATAACACTACTCGCACTCCCCAAATGGTTGTAGATAAGCTTAAAGTTCATGGCGTTCAAACCGATGTTGCGCATATTTATACGCCGTGTATGGCAACAGTAAGTTATATTCTGAAAAATGAAAAAGAACGAACAGACAAAATTGGTGTTTATATAATTGGTCAAATTGGCTTATGGCGTGAATTCATGCAAAATCCAGCTTTTGAACTTAACGATACTAATCCTGAATACGTTGTGGTTGGAATGGATACAGATTTGACTTATCACAAAATTCAAGTAGCCGTGAGTGCAATAAGAAAAGGAGCTACCTTCATTGGTACTAATGCAGATTTAAATTTGCCTAGTGAAAAAGGTTTAATGCCTGGCAACGGTTCTCAGTGTGCAATGATTGCAGCTTCCAGTGGACAAGAGCCGTTTTTTATTGGAAAGCCTTCTTCTGTGATTATTGATATGTTGTTAGCCAAGTTGCATTTTGAAAAAAAAGATGCGCTTTTAGTGGGTGACAATTACGATACTGATATCAAGGCAGGGTTTAACAGTCATGTTGACCAATTGCTGGTAACTACTGGTATTACACAAGTTGCGGATATTGAAGGTAAAAAACAACCTACAATTTTGGTTGACAGCTTAGATCAGGTTAAATTATGAACAAAAGAAATAATATTCTAACTATTATTTATAATTTTATTTTTGCTGTTTCTACTAGCGTTGTAACGGCTCTAGTTGCTAGTTGGCCCTTATTATTTGTCTTTGTTTTGGTGCAAAAAACAAATAAAACGGTGAATTTATCAGTTGGTCAAGTAATGAGCAATTATAATCAATTAATGTGGTATTTAATTTGGCCCTTTAAACGTAAATTACGAATGAGTAATTTGCATACTTCATCTATGGCCGCAGGTCACTTTGCAGATGTCAAAAAATTGTTTGTTTTGGCTATTATTGCTTTTTTATGTTGTTTAATAATACTTTTTTGGTGTAAAAAGCGAAATAAAAAATTTTTGCGTTTAAATAAAGTATGGGCCTTAGTGTTCTTATTGTTACCAGTTGCAATTTTGCCGTTTGCTCTGACTAATTTTGATAATTTTTTTATCACTTTTCATCATTTGTTTTTTGCAGGCAGTAATACCTGGCTATTTGATCCAGTGACAGATCCAATTATTAATGTCCTTACTGAAGGCTTTTTTGCGTCTTGTTTCGCAATTGCAGGTATTGTTTACGAATTGTATTTCGCAGATAAATTATTGCAAAAATAAAAAGGAGTTCTTAATGGAACTCCTTTTTGTTTTTAATTCGTTTTTTTAATGCAACTATTAAAATTGGCAAAACAGAAATTAGGATAATTGCGATTAGTAACATTGAGAAATGCTCTTTTACAAATGGTATGTTGCCAAAGAATGCACCCAATATCGTAAATAGACCACTCCAGATTATTCCACCAATTACGTTATAAAGAGCAAATTTGCCATAGTGCATATTGCTGCCACCGGAGACAAAAGGAACAAACGTCCTAATAAAGGGAATAAATCTGCCTATAACAATGGTAATTGGTCCGTGTCTGTTAAAAAAGTTTTCAGCGGCCAGACGATTTTTTTGGTTAATTAGCCTGTTAAACCAAGTATGTTTTGTACCTTGCTTTACAGACCAGGCACCTATTTCATAATTGCAAGCATCGCCTAAGATAGCCGCAAGCAATACTGAAAAATAAATCCACCAAATGTTCAAATTATATTCTGGGTTAACTGCTAAAGAACTCGCAGCAAAAATTAGTGAATCACCAGGTAAAAAAGGGAAAATAACTAATCCAGTTTCAATAAAAATAATGGCAAAGATAATCAAGTATGTCCAATTGCCAAACTGATTAACTATTTCAATCAGATGATGGTCGATATGCAGAATAAAATTGATTATTGTCATAAACATCTCCTAAATACTGGTTGAATGAATTGTTAAGGTTTTTTCTGGAAAAAGTGAGCGCATGATTGTAGTGATTGCAATTTGTGCTTCTCCGAATCCAAGCCCAATAAGAGGTACGCGCCCAGGATAAGTTGATACATCGCCAATTGCATAGATGCCAGGTATATTTGTTTCCATAGAGCGTGATACTTCAATTTGGTTATTGTTTAAATTGACACCCCACTTTTTTACAAATTGGTTATTAGCACGGAAGCCATACCCAACAATTATTTGATCAAATTGTTCGTAAATAATGTTGCTGGTTCCCATTTCTTTTAAACCGATATTAAGTAGATTATCTCTGATTTGAATTGATTTAGGAAGATAGGGAGTCTGTACTTCAACATTTTTTAAACTTTTGAGTTTTTGAACACTGGATTCCAAACCACGAAATTCATTTCTTCTATGAATTAAATTGATTTTTGTTCCTGGCTGATCTGCTAGTTCAGCTGCCCAATCAAGTGCAGAATCTCCTCCACCAAAAACTCCTATTTTTAGATTTTTAAATTTTTGAGGATCTCTAACATAGTAATGAACTTTTTTTTCAATCTCATTATCCATTTTTAGCGGAAACTTTTTAGGAGTAAACGATCCGGTTCCTGTTGCAATAATTACGCTTTTTACAGAAAAACTATTATCAATAATAAATTTCTTGTCTGCTTTTTTAAGATCTACAACAGGATGATTTAAGATAAAAGTTGCGTTTTGGCTGCTTTTATTTCGCAACTTTTCGATTAATTCATGAGCAGAAATAGAACTGAAAGCTGGTATATCCAAAATTTTCTTAAATGGATAAAGTAGTTTTGGTTGGCCTCCTACTTCTGCAAGTGAGTCAAAAACTACAGTTTTCAGACCATGAAGATGGGCAAAATTAGCACAGAATAATCCAACTGGACCTGCCCCAATAATTGCTAAATCAAAATTTTTTATTTTAAAAACTCCCCTCTAAACCTTGATATAACAACTTTATCATAAAAAAAGAACTAAGTCTTTTCAATAAATTGTAAAAAAGACTTGCAAAAGGCCAAAATAATTGCTAGTATTAGTAACTGTCGTCGGGCAATGAGCCGCAAGGCAAGAGGCCCCTAAGGCCGACAAAAAAATCGAGCAAAAGCAGTTGACAAAAACGAGCTGTTTTAGTAAGATAATAAACGCTGTCAGGGAAGACGGCGAAAAGGTACCAGAAAAAAGTGCTTGACAAAAGGGACTGAATCTGG
>NZ_JRJB01000010.1:0-94312 GCF_000760615.1 Lactobacillus sp. wkB10
CGTAATTCTTGGTAATCTCCCAGATCCAGTTCTCGTTCAGACATAATCTGCGGTGCCTCAAAGTTTGCGTTCAAAGGAATAGCCCACTTGCGCCCAACTTCTTTGCCTTCACCAACGAAGAACTGCTTTTGGCTCAAAATTAAGTGACCAGCTGAGTTTACTTTAGCGGAAACAACAGGGTAACCCGGTTGATCAAGCCAAGTATGCATGATCTTACCAATATCTAAATCGGTGGCAGTCGAAAGAGCATTCCACAAGTCGTCACCCGTAGCATTGCCATATTGGTGCTGCTCAAAGTAATATTTAAGTCCCTTACGCAAAGCATCATCTCCTAAGAGTGCCCGTACCATAACCAGCATCCTTGAACCTTTAGCGTAAACAATCGCACTATCAAAAATCGAATCAATATCAGCTGGATGCTCTACATTAACGTGAACGGATTGGACACCATCAGTGGCATCACGCTTTAAAGCTGCTGGCACCTCAGAAATTTGGTAAAGATTATCCCAAACATGCCAACTCGGCTCCAAAGCATCAACTGAAACATATTCCATCATGTTGGCAAAACTTTCATTGAGCCATAAGTCATCCCACCACTTCATGGTAACTAAGTCGCCAAACCATTGGTGCGCCAATTCGTGAGCGATAACCGTTGCCACATACGCTTTTTGATAAGGAGTAGCATTATCAGGATCAAGCAAAATTGCGACTTCACGGTATGTGACTAAGCCCCAGTTTTCCATTGCTCCGGCAGAAAAGTCAGGCAGCGCCAATTGCCAAGAATGTGGCAGCGGGTACTTGGTTTGGTAAAATTCTTCGTAAAATTCAATTGCCCTTTTTGCGATATCCAAAGCAAAGTCTAATTCCTTAGCTTGATGTGCTTTAGTCGCAAAAACTCCCACTTGAACACCGTCTTTGGTTTCGGTGATCTTTGATTGTAATTCACCAAAAGCAAAGGCAATCAAGTAGCTGGACATTCTAACGGTTTGCTCGAAGTAGTGCACACCATCTTCAACTTTAACTTCTGGCATGTTGGCAATCGTAGTTTCACCTTCATGCTCATCATACTTAAGTGCTAAAGAAAAAGTGGCCTTGGCTTCCGGCTCATCAACACATGGGAAAGCCTGACGTGCAGCAGTTGTTTCAAATTGAGTACCGATAATCTGTTTTTGAACACCATCAACTTGATAGTATGACGGATAAATTCCCATCATAGAATCAGTCAGTGGTGCCGAATACTTAATCTCAACTGTGACTTTGCCAGTTTGACCCAGTTCAATAGCAATAGCTTCTTTGTCCTCATTGACAGTGAATGGCACATCCTTGCCCGCACTGGTGACAGAAGCAATTTTCATATACTTCTGATTAATTAAAATAGTATTTTCGAGTGCCTCACCTGTAATTGTTGAAGTACCGTTAATAGTTTTCTGTGCCCGATTAATGTCTATGAACAAGTCATAGTGTTCAGGGTGAAAAGTTTCATAAAAATGTTTAGCAGCCATATTTACCTCCTAAAATAATAGTTATTATCAATTTTAACAGACATATATGGAAATAACATGATTTTTCATAGCAGTAGATATTTGCTCTACTTTTTTCAATAGTGGCAGAATTATTAAATTTCTAAAAAATATTGTAAGAGTTGCGTGTTCTTTCTGTAACAACAATGACATATTGACTGTGTATGATTATCCATAGAATTAATATAGTTAATTGTGGGGATTGAAATATATTGAAGAACAGTAAAAGTTTAATACTTAAGTTAATTACAGCACTGGCGCTTTCATTTAGTTTTGTCACTGCTATAAATATAGAAACAAACAATAATAACTCGTGTACACAAACAGTACAAGCTGCTCGTAAAAAGTCAAAAGCTGAACGCGCAGCTAAAAGATGGATTGCCATGCGTGAATCAGGTGGTAATTATTACGCGCGCAACGGTGTTTGTTATGGTAAATACCAACTAAATATTGCTTACCTAAACGGTAATTACTCTAAAAAGAACCAAGAAAGAACGGCTGACACATACGTTTACGGTCGTTATGGTTCATGGGTTAACGCCAAGAACTTTTGGTTAGCCCACCACTGGTATTAATAAATATCTCTTTAATACAAATATCCCATTATAAAAAATAGCCTAACTAATTGTTAGGCTATTTTTTATATGAATTTAGATGTGAAAATAAAAAGATTTAATTTTCTTCATTATGAGTCTTTGACAAGAATGGTGCCAAGGTCTTCAAATCTGGACCTTTACCGCTGGGAATATTTTCTGCACGAGAAACAATAATTGGATTAAGCCCTGTGTGAGTCAAGATATAGAATTTATTTTCTTCTAATGCCTTGAACACAATTCCAGGTATTTTATCTATTGGCATGCCTGTTACAATATCTTGCTTAGCACGTTCTTGACCTTCCTTAAATGCTTCACTTGAATAATAAGGATCATTCTTGTCAGTGTATTTAGCTGGCCTATGATTTTCCGTATGATATAAGTCTGTCTGGACAAACGCAGGACAAAAGACGTGCATGCTAATGTTGGCTTTTGCAACCTGCATATCATATTCGACTGCCTCAGTCAGTCCCACAGACGCAAACTTAGAAGCAAAGTATGATGGCATTGAAGGACTGGCAACCAGTCCAGCAATTGATGCAACGTTTATAATGTCACAATGATCTTTTTGTTTACGCATAATTGGTATTACACGCTTTAATGCCCAAACCTGACTCATTAAGTCAGCATGCAAAATCCATTCCCAATCACGAGTAGGAAGTTCACAAATACCACCAGGTACCGCAATCCCGGCTGAATTAATCAATAAATCAATTTCATGATATTCAGCTACTGTCTTTTTGACCATGGCGTCAACTTCATCTTCATCGGTTACATCAGTAGGAATGCTAATAACTTCCGCGCCTAAATCTTTAATATCAGTTTCTGTCTTGCTCAACGCTTCATCATCTATATCAGCAATAGCAAGTTTCATCCCTCTTTTTGCTGCTTCTAATGACAGTGCTCGTCCAAATCCGTGTGCTGCACCAGTAATTAGTGCAACTTTATCTTTAAATTCTTTCATGTGCAAGCCTTTCTATTTAATTGTTCAATACTGAACTAACTTACTTACATCATCAATATTAAGCGCTTACTGTATAAATAAAAATATATAATATTCACAGTTTGTTAGATATTTAACAATTTCGCATATCTATTAGGCAAATCAGCTTTTATGACTTTGACCAGCCATCTTTAAACAATGAACTATTACATCTTTTTGCGTTCTGCGAAACATATCTCTCATTTCCTCTGGAGTCTCTTTTTGTCCATTATTAAGCCAGTCAATAATTATTTCTGTAAATCCACCAGTAAAGAAATGGGCTATAAAGTCACGGTCTTTCTGACTTACATGTAATTTTTCTTTGCTTATTACTTCATCAATATAGCCAAGAAGTATACGATTTTGTGGTTCCCTAAAAATTGCATTAAATTGTTTAATATCTAGATTTTCATAAATTGCTCTGCCCAAGGTTGAATTAACCACAAAATATTGAAAAATTTGATATAAATGCTCGTACCATTTTTCATATCCTTTTGACTGCTCTAATAAATTGATTATCTCATCCTGGACAGTCCATTTGATTAAATCAGGTACATCCCTAAAGTGATAATAAAAAGTAGGTCTGCTTTTATTAGTTAAAGTAAGTAATTCACAAACAGTAATTTTATTTAAAGACTCTTTTTGGAGCAACTTCTTTAATGCCTGCGCAAATTCTCTTTTTGTATTTAGTGAAATCTCTTTATTTTTCATTTTATTTGCCACACTGTAACCCAATAAGAAAAATTTCCAGCAACTATTTGTTACTTGCCACTATTTTTTTAATTTTTGCAAAGCGCTCATCCCACTCGTTAACAATTAAATTATCATATTCCTGCTTTAATAAAAAGTCGAGCAAGTCTTTTTTATCAGACCGGTCTAAAAACAGGTAGCTTTGCGGAATAACAATCTGGGGCAAAACAGTGCGCAACTGGTTAAGTGAAATCTTTTTAACAGCACAAGATTTTAAAATTGGAATAATACAACCATCATCTTTAGGCATAAAATAGTCATAAATTTCGTCATAATCATCATTTTGAATTTCCCGGCCTATCTGAGCTAATGCCTTCGCATTGTTGCGAATCAAAGGTGCGCATTTGATAAATAACTGAATTCCGCCATTATTGCCTGTTGTATAAACAAAGGCTTGAAAACTATCTTTAAAAAATCTCTTGCGGTATTCAATTATTTTTTGACCCGTTAAAATTTCTTTGACATACTCCTCATGAAGAGAAATTAGTAAAGTAGGTAAAAACGGATCATAAACTTCATCTTCTATCTTACACATTAATTATTATCCTTTTCTTTGTTCTTAATTGTGCAAATACTTATGTTTATCATAAATATCTTCGCTTAAACAAGCAACTGAATATTTAAAGTATCAGATTAGCAAAACTGAATTATTTTAGACAAAAAAAACTGAGCTGCACTTCAACCATTGAAGTACAGCCCAGCTTTTCTAATCATCTTACGCTCTGTGTCTTAATAAATGAGCCTTTGCGGGGTCACCTTTTAACCAAGTAGCAAAGAATGCACAGCCGAAGACCATCAAAGCAACTACAGCTGCCAAAATAATCATATTATTATCGTTCAGCGAAATTGTCTGTTCCTCTTCTAGCAGATTCTTTGACTCATTAACTTGATTGCATAATCCAAAGAATAACATGATTAGACTGCTTAGAGTTAGTAAGCCATTAACTGCCGTTAAAATTTTCATTTTCGTTAACTTCAAAAAATCATGTCCTTTCTTTCGATTTAAATACCAGCATTATATACCCTTTAAAAATAAATGCAAGGCCTTTGCTTAAAATAATTTAAATTTTTTGTTTCTAATATGAATATTATTATAATTTTATAATCAAATCTTCTAAAATCCGAACAAAAGGGGGTACAGCATCTGTACCCCTTTTATTGCCATTCACTTGCCAGCCATTCCTGTGCCAGTTCAAACCAGTGGGCAGCGTGTGGATTCTCCTGCCATTCTCTACCCTTAACCACCATGTCCTTGCGGGCTAAAGAAAAGCCGTGACCACCACGATTGAATATATGGGCTTCACAGGGAACCTTCTTGTTATGCAAGGCTTCCACATATTCAAACGTATTGGTTACAAGTACAACTGGATCATCCCAGGCATGGAAGATAAAAGTTGCCGGAGTATTTGCAGTTACACCTAATGAACTATCCTTAATAAATCCATCTTGGGGTACTTTATCTTGTTCATCTTCTGGAATATCAAAGCCAATTTTAGTCAGATTAATTAAGGGATAACCCAAAATAGTCTTATTAGGCAGAACTTCCGCACTCTTAAAACCAAATTCTTTTTGATATTTTGCAGAGTTAGCCATACTGTTGGCAAAACTGGCAACGTGACCACCAGCAGAAAAGCCGATTGTGACTATTTTATCTGGATCAATCTGATAGTCTTGCGCATGCTCACGAAAGTATTTAACAGTGCTTAAGACATCAAGCCCGGCATCTGGATAAATGTCACCTTCGTCTTGCACGAGGTTGTATTCCATGACCACGCTGTTAAAGCCGCAATTATTGAAAGCCAAGGCAACCGGCTCTCCCTCTCTTTTAGACAAATGGTCAAAACTGCCACCTGGAACTACTATTGCCAAAGGGTGCTTTGGAGTTACCAATTCACCAATTGAACCCAAGGTGTATGTGTGCAGGTTGAATTTGCGCTGGTTAAAATTAGTTAACGTTAAATCATTTACTTTCATTTTCTTCCCCCACTTTTACCATATTTTTTGCTAAAAATGTTGTTGCTAATGGTACTGTTAATAATACACCAATTAGAGAGTACATTATAATTAAAGCCTCATTGACAAACATTTTTTCGTTTAATACCTCTCCTAACGTATAATTCAAACGAATGTACCATAAGAATAACGAAAGAAAGCTGCCGAACATCCCAAATAAAATTGTATTCATAGCTGTCCCCAGTACGTCATTACCGATTTTAGCACCACTGGCCTTGAGCTCTTCATACGAAATTTCTGGATTATGCTTTTTGATTTCTAAAACTCCTGAACTCATAGCAACAGCGGATTCGGCTACAGCACCCAGCGTTGAAAAGATAGCTACCGCAACTGCAATTAAAGGATAGCTTAACCCCGGCATCTGGGACAATCCTACCAAAATTTCACCTGCTTCAGGTCCAAGACCAGCAGCTTGCGCCAACCATTCAAAACCCATAATTATTACACTAGTTGCCAGGCACACAATTAGTGAAGAATAAAAAGAGTTTTTAGCAACTTGATAATCATGCGTTCCTAAGAAAATAATGGTTACCAGTTTTAACGGGACAAAAATTAAAATCAGAAGTGGAATATTAATCCCCCAGGAAATCAGAATAGCAACTAAAATTAATAAGAAAGTATTGATTAAAACACTAAAAAAACTGCGAATCCCTGTTTCACCGCCAACAGCAGTCATCAAGATTGCAAGCACAATTAGTAAGGCAGTTAAGGTACTCATTTTTTAATCCCCGCTTTCCGCTTTTTTTCTTCTAAAAACAGCAGGCTGCAACCCGTGGCAAAGACCACCGTCAAAACAATCCCAATTGCGGAAATGATACTTTGTGTGACACCGAGGGAAAGGGTGAAGCCGAAAGTGGATCGCAAGCTGTTGTTATCCCGTAAATAGATAATCGTCATTGGCAATTCTTCTGACATAAAGATTAATACCAAAACGTTAATCAGTGGTCCCATTATTTCTTGTCCCATTGTGCGTCCACTTTGAATTAACTGCTTGGCAGTTAAATCGACTTTAGTCTGAATCAATTCGTAAAGACTGGAAATAATATCGGTGGCTTCGTCCATCACGGCTCCTAAAATTCCCAGTAATGTTTGTGCTAAAAAGATGCCACGAGGATCCTGTGTCGCATAATCTCCTGTTTCATATTTAATTTCCGATTCTCCAGTCAAACGCATAATTAAGTAGCACAATGCAAACGAAACGAAAGTGCCTAGAATTGTTGCCAACCATGTTGCCAGCATCTTGCGGTTAAAGCCTTGGACAACTAATAAACTAAAGAATGAAAAAACAATATCGGCTAAGCCAAATAATAAAACGATATAAGAGCCATTTAGTTTAATATCCAGCATAATCACAAGGTAGAAAATTACCCAGCTGAGTATCATCGATGCAATTAAACTAAACGACTTTTTACCTGAGACTGCCACCATCAGCGTGGACATTACTGTCATTGCCAAAACCAAAACCCAGTCTCGTTTAGGATCCTGAATAACCGGTTCACCGTGTTTGACACTGACAAACAGGCGCTGACCTGCACGAAACTTTTGGGTAACTAACTGTGATGGATAATACATATTGATAGTCTGATAGGTTTTGCCCTTAAATTTGCCAGACAAGACTTTTAAATGAAGAACCTGCTTTCTGGTTTCATCCTTGTTGCCGTAAACATCTGTACTTTTCTCTTCCAAAGTATCCTTGATTTTACTGTCAGTGACCACAGCTACATCATTTTTAGAGTAAATATCTGTCGCAAAATAGGTATAGGTGGTTAAAATCAACCCCACAACTGCTATTAATACCGCAAATAAGTAGCGCTTTTTAATTTTTTTCAACCAAATCATTCCCATCGATTTATACTTACCTACTGTAACTTAAAAACAGTTATCAGACATTAATTTTAAGCTAAATTTGTAAAATTTAAATATTATAAAAACGACTTTTAACCAAAAGTCGTTCTTTATGTGCCTACATATCTAAGAATCGCTGCCACCAGTGAGTTTTTTCCGGTTCGATCTGCATATCTGCTAACGTGCGGTGGGCATTGGCGTTTGCACTTTTTTCAGCATTTTCCTTAGCTTTAGCCAAAATCTCTTCATGCATCTGTTCACTTGATTTTCCTTCATCCTGCGCCACCTGAGCCCGTTTTTCGGCTGCGGTTAGAGGCTTCGTCTCTGGCATTTCCTGCACATCAGTTATGTCATCACCGTTATCGGTAACAATTCCTGAAATATCCGGTAACACGCTAAAATCTTCTTCAGCACTAGTTTTTTTAGCTGCAGGCTGCTGTAATTGCTTTTGTTTTTTGAGCAGCTCTTTATTCTGCTTTTCAATATGGTTCAATTGCTTTTGCAAGTTGCTCAGCGCTATATTTTGCTGACCAATAGTTTGTTGCAAAGCATTCAGTAATTTCACCATCTGGGAAGTAGACATTACCTCCTGCTTTTTACCATTATCCATATGCTGAGGCTTGTCTTTTTTGTCAGTAACAGCAAAAACCTGCTGTGCGGCTTCTTGCAAAGTTAAGCCATTATCCCGGGCTAATTGGTGAAAATCTTCGAGATCCTGCACATCCTGCTTACTGTATAAGCGCGCATTTTGCTTAGTCCGTGCATAGTAATCCGGTTTACCAGTAACTTTTTCTACAATTAAAGAATATTTACGTAAAGTTGCAACACTAATGTGCAATTTCTTAGCCGTCGCAGAAGGCGCGGTTAATTCTTCAAAATTATGCTTATCTTCACTCATTAGATATACTCCCCAGCACAATCAAATTAACCAATTTTGTGTAACAAGTTTTTCTTATGATCAAAACGCTCCTGCGCTTTGACAATCAAACGGGTAATTAATTCCGAATAAGAAATTCCGGCCTCTTCAAAAAGTTTGGGATACATACTAATATTAGTAAACCCGGGCAAGGCATTAACTTCCGTTAAGATTACTTTATGATCACTTTCACGCAAAGTAGAATCTACACGAGCTAAACCACTGCATTCTGTGACTTGATAAACTTTTAAGGCGTTCGCTCTAACCTTATCTACAATTTCTTGAGGTAATTTAGCAGGAATTTGCAAAGTAGTAGTTGAATCATCATCATATTTATTTTCATAACTGTAAAAAGTACCTGCCGCATTAATGATTTGTCCTACACCGGAAACAATCGGCTTGTCATTACCTAAAACAGCAGTTTCAACTTCTGTACCGTGAATGGTTTCTTCAATTAAGACCTTATCATCGTATCTAAAAGCATCAGCCAGAGCCTCAGCAAATTCTTTTTTATTAGTAACATGATGAACACCAACTGAAGAGCCTTGATTTGAGGGCTTAACAAAAAGATCACTGCCCAGTTTAGCGCTCACTTTGTCATAATCACGTTTAGCATTATTAGCATCTTCATATTCAAAACGCTTAATTGCGATCCAGTCAGCTACAGGAACACCAACTCGCTGTGCTAAAATCTTGGTAAATTCCTTATCCATGGTCACGGCAGAAGCCAGGACATCGTCACCAACAAAGGGCTTGTTTAAGATTCTGAACAGTCCTTGCAGACAACCGTCTTCACCTAAATTGCCGTGCACAATCGGAAAGAAAACATCAATTTCCGGTAAATTCTTTAGTTGAATTAAATTTGAAATGTTGGCTACTTCATGCGGATTCTCAATAGTATATCTTGGATCCTTTAAGACTTTAAAAGAGTCTTCTTCACTGGCCAAATAGCCGTCATTGGTAATCCAAATTGGGTGGACGTCAAACTTATCTTGATCGATCGCATTATAAATGTTGTGGCCAGACATAATTGAGACTTCGTATTCAGATGAATTACCGCCAAAAATTAAACCAACTTGTGTTTTCTTAGTCATTATTTTTACCTCTTAGTCATTGTTTCTAACTTTTAATTATACGGCAAGAAAAACCCGAAGAGCTGTAAATTAGACAATTTTTTAGGAATATTTTTTATTATAAGCAAAAAGTCTTGTATAAAGCAAAATCATAAAGCAAAAATTTACACTATATTAAAAATTGCTATTCGAATCCCAAGTTATTTCATAAAGTTGATTGATTTTGGTTGGATATTTGCCCAAAGCGGTGGGATCAAAAGACTGATGATAGGCTACGGTTAAGTAAAGATCATTAACGGTAGCCAGTTGAATGCCCTCAAGCTCAGTATAATAGCCTGGAATTTCGAGTTTACTTTCATTGGCTAAATTTACCAACTCCCAAAATGCAGGATCAGCTTCTCCCCAAGGAATTTTAACAATTTTTCTATTTTGACCGAGCCTGTCGTCCGCAAATTGACTGGAAACATAGATTGTGCGGTTGTTGTCAATAGCAAAGCCTTGCAGCGAACCAACTAACCCAGCTCGTCCAGAAAATTGTGGTATTTTAAAAGCGGCTATACTTTTTATTGTTCTGATATCAACGTATTTGCTTGCAGTTGCAGCTTCATCAAGCGCCTTATTAATTTCAGCTAAATAATAGAGCGCAAAATAACCGGTATAGTCGATATCACCGTATGCAAGCAGAAAATAACGCAAATCTGGTGAAACTGCAGCTTCTACGCGGGAAAATTGATTGCCTGCACAGCCTATGCCTAAATCAGCTCCCGCATAATTTAAATTTGATAATCTTGGTTGCATTTTGGTATTAGTCGCAATCTTAAAATAATGTGGAATTTTTATGCGCGCAATTTGTTTAGACCAAGTCGACCAGGTGGGATTTAAGTCGTTTGGCTTTGTGCCAACGAACCACTGCCCTGGTCTTCCAGCTGTCTCCAGTGTTTGAGTATGACCTGCAGCCATGCCGGTTAAATGCAAAACTGGAATTTGCTTATTAAAAGAAACATTATTGCCATTTTTGCCGCGATAAACAAAGTTGTCTCCTGCTACGTGTTGCAAAACATAAGTATAACCGTCAATAATGCTGGTTTTCTGGACTACCACTTGGCGCAAGTCCTTATCTATTGGTCCAGTTACCCCATCCCAATCGTCCAACTTGCTTAACAGAACAATTTTGACGTTTTGTGCTGCCTGCATCTTTTCATTATTAGCCAAGATCTTCATTTCCTCACTAAATTTTCCCAAAAACTCAATCAATTTATTAAATATAATTATTATTTTAAAAATAAAATTCTACTCGGTTTTATTTTGCCTTATAATTTATGCTAAAGAAAGGAGAGCATCTTAAATGATAAAAAAACTTTATTCTGCCCTCTTCTGTTTGCTTTTCACTTTTCCTTTTAGCAATACACAAGTTTTCGCTGCAGAACTCACTCCAAATGAAACGAACGAAGTGAGTCGTTTGCAGCAGGAATATGCACAACTTGATAACACTATTTATAATCTTAATAACCTTTATTTAAACAAGCCGCAGTTTAAAACTAAATTTAAGTCGGGCACACTTGTACCCGACTATCTTAACAGTCAATTGGCATATACCAACTTTTATAGGAAATTATTCAAGTTGACTCCCGTTAAAGAAAATTTTCAAGATAATATTGCTGCCCAAAAAACTGCTGCCGTTTTAGCCGCTCTCGATGCTAATCCAATGGTTAATCAGCATAATTTGCCTTACGAAAAAAGACCGAAAACAATTAATAAAACTACCTGGCAACTAGCCCGCAACATTTCCAGCAAGGCCAATCTTAATTTTAATATCAGTGACCAGACTGCAGGTGAAGTTATCACTGACTTAATTACTGATCGGTACAACTTGACCGGTGCTGACACCGGTCACCGTGCATGGCTGTTATCAACGCGCTTAACTACAACAGGCGCAGGTGCAGCTTATGGCAAAAACGGGTATCGCTATTCTGTGCAAAAAGTTTTTAACCCCGCTGATGTCTTTCGTACTCCCAGTCGAGAAACAGTAACTTATCCCAATAGTGGCGTCTTTCCAATTGAGCTTTTACAAGGTGATAATATCGCCTGGTCAATTTATCTCTCTAATAAAACTTATACAGGCACACCAAAAATAACCATTACTGATAAAGACACTGGTGAAACTTATCAAGCAGAAAATGTACGTAATTACAGTCATACAGGCTATGGCAATTTTGAAACTATTATTACCTACTATCCAGGATCAATTCCACTAGTTCTCGGTCACGAATATGAAGTAAAAATCACGGGTTTAACTAGTTACACCTTCAAGCTGTTTCAACTTCAAAACAAGACAATAGAATAATAAAAACCTCGAAGAATTATTTTCCTTCGAGGTTTCGTATGTTTTATTATGTGAACTGAGTTAATTTTAAATATAGTTGGCTACGGCAGCTAATAAATCTTTTTCATTATTAACTATGGTGCCATTAAGTTTGATCAGCCCAGTAGTATACAAGTTAACATAATGGAATTGGTTTTCGGCAATTTGGGTTAAAGCTTGTAGCTTCTTTTGGTTAGTAGCTCCCTGCTGACGAGTATCTGTATATAACCCAATTATCGGAATTTCTTTTGCATAAGCTACGCCTATTTCACTCGCTACACCATTGTCAATACTGAGACCGTCAAGAACAGCAATCATCAAATCACTATTAAGCAATTTTTCAGTATCAGCTTGAGCAATCATTTTAGAATCAGCATAAGCCTGTTTATCATTAATTGACGCGTTTTCCTGGGGCAAATATAAATCAATTGAATTATCTATTTGACGTATTTTGTTCGCCAATTGCGCGTTGTAATTAATTTCTGCTTGTGAAAACAGAGCATTTGCAAAATAAATTTTCATATATGTTTCCTTTAAAAAGCGATTAATTATTTTAAAACAGAGAGCCTAATTGTTTGGAGAACTAATTTCCCACGGAATTGCACTTAAAATATAAAGAACAACTCCTACAATAACAAAGTCCAGAAAGATACTGCTGCTTATTTCTAACACAAAACCTAATACAGCTAAACCTTCAACATTAAAAATTACCGGAATAATAGCCATTATGCCCGCAATTAATATTAACCAAAAACCTGCCCACATACCACATGCGGTAACTTCGTGAGTCAGCATTTTTGAATTAAAAAATAACTCCATATCACTTATTAATGAACGTAAACTAATAATAGCCATTATCAGTATAATTACGTTAACAATTAATAAGATAAAAGCAATATTGCCTCCAAGAGTGATTGTGTTCAGATTAAACGTATCGATTACATCAAATGGAGCATTGTTTTTCTGCTCCTTTAATTTTTCTTGTACTAACTGGGCATCACTGGATGCACCTTGATCGATGTTCAAATCAATGTCATGTAAAATTTGCTTGGCCAATTTCATATTACTAAACTTGAACCAAGGGGTTCCCAAAGTATAGTCAATAATATGGTCAGCAATTGGTTGTGTTTGCTTAGTAGTCAGCAGATTGGCATTCCCATTTTTATTAGCTCCAATTGTTTCTGCTAATGCATCAAAATGCTTGTTTATTTGTCTGACTACTACAGCTTCATTACTACTGTTTCTAATTTGTCCCTTCATAAAAAAGGGATTAAGGAAAGTCGCGGTAATCATGGTTAGCGATACAATCAGAAAGATAATAAAGGACAGAACCTGTTTGTATTGGTTGTTCTGTTCCTGATTTATTCTGTGCAAACCTTCTCGCGCGCCATTTGCCATATTTTTCCTTCCTAACAGACAATCTCCTTGTCTTCATCAAACATTGTATCTACCGCATGATGAATGGTCTTAATATCAGTAGATTCAATTATCTCATGACCTTCTTTAAGCGCCTTTTCAATAGTTGGTTTTGAAGAATGTAAAAAACAATACATAAATGCTTTGGTACCATAATCAGCTATTTCTTCAGGAGAAACTTCATATTCTCTATTATCATAATAAAGACGACTCACACCAGTTACGGCAAAGGCAATCCCCATCCGAACTTCTTTTGGTTCAAAGTCAAAATGATTAAACAACTGCTTTTCTTTTAACCAGTCGTTGATAGTTTTACTCCAAAAGTCCAGCGATTCGTTACTCTTAAACACCTCAGTAATAATACGTTTAAGACCTTCATCATAAATTCCCAGCATTTCAATTGCATAAATAAAGGCTTTGGTGCGAGCACATACTTCGTCTTCTTTATTAACACTAAACTTCTGCACTTGCTTGTCTAATGTATTGAGAATGTTCCGAACTACATCAGCAATCAAGCTTGATTTATGTGGATAATACGACTGCAGTAATGACTTAGAAATGCCGGACTTTTCTGCAATCATTTGAAATGAAACATTGTCCATACCATTTTCTCTAATTAAGTGAAAAGTATTACTTAAAATTATACGTCTTCTTTTGTAATTTTTACGTCGTGCCATAATGTTTTCTCAGCTCCTATACATTTTGCCTTAATTATACCAATGATATAGAATAAATAAACAAAAAGGCACTGGTATATTATTGGTTGATAGTTTTTACTAAAGAAACACAAGCTAAAAATAAGCCGTTTAGTATGTAATTACTTTAGTTTACTTTCACTTAACAAATGCATTGAGCGGTCATTATATACATAATTAATTCCCCGTGCTAAAAGCAAATCTACTGAAATACGAACCATTCTGTCTGGATAATGACTGTGTTTAATTGTATCAGTTACCACTATCTGTTCAATTGGCAATTCATTCAGAACTTCAGTTGCATTTTGTGATAATAATGCGTGCGTTGACGCCACATAAACTTTCTTTGCACCTGCTGCTAAAACAGACTTAGTTGAAGAAGAAATACGTGAACCAGTATCAATCAAATCATCTACAATAATACACTTTTTGTCTTTAACATCACCAATCATATCGTGCACATCTGCGTCATAACGTGCACGGCGCTGATCAACAATCGCAATCGGGGCATCAAAGCATTGACCAAAATTACGAGCGAGTTTAGCACCAGAGTGGTCCGGAGAAACAACTACAATATCGTCTTCCTCTTTAGTAGCAATACCGTTATCTATAAAATATTGTGCTAAAAGTGGCATAGCATGCAAATGATCAACTGGTACATTATAAAAGCCTTGAATTTGCGAAGCATGTAAATCAAGAGCAATTATGTGATCCAGACCAGTAATTTGTAATAAATTAGCTATTAATTTAGCAGTTATTGGTTCTCGCGAACGAGTTTTGGTATCTGAACGTGAATAAGCCAAGTATGGCACTACCACATTGATTCTGTGTGCTGAAGCGCGATGTAATGCGTCTAAAACAATTTCCAGTTCCATAAAGTTTTCATTTACAGGATCCTGAATTGACTGAATAACGAAAACATCACATCCTCTGACACTTTCACCAATGTTAACTTGAATTTCTCCGTCACTGAAATGTTGTACAGCTGTTTCAATTAACGGTTTTTTCAAAATTTGCGCAATTTTTTCATTTAAAGCGGGATTTCCGCCCAACCCAATCAGCTTCATCGGGTGCAATATTTGAAGAAGTTCTTCCTTGTTCATGACTACCTCGTTTTTTAAAAATTACAATCTTTGCAAGTCTATTATAACCAAAAAATTCCCCAGTGCCTAGAAAAGTAAAAATTCAAAAAAGCCGAAACTATTATCGGCTTTTAAATATTAAGTTTGAAACAAAAATATTCTCGAACTAAATAAGCTATTTAAAAAAGTCTTCCATTAAATTTAGCAGTTTAAAACTCTTAACTGCATAACTTTCATGCTTTTGTCTAGGCATAATCAAAAGTTGCCCTTGAGGAATAATTTGACTATACCAGCGAACATGTTCTACTTTAACCCAGTCTTTTTCTCCTACGACACAATAAGTCGGTATCTTGATTGCCTTTAAGCTGTCAACTGACATGAAACTTTCTGACAATTCCACTTTACTATCACGGTTCAAACGCAAGAAACGCAAAAAGCCTTCAGTCAAATAATGATATGATTTGATACCATTACCGTTCACAAAGACACCAGCCACCATGAGCTTTTTAAAGATATTTTGATCCTGACTTGCAAGCATCATTGCCACCAAACCGCCAGCATCAAAGCCAAAACAATAGCAGCCTCTGATATTCACCTGCTTAATAAAAGCGGCCAGGTCTTCAACTTCAGTTTGATAGTGCTCGGCTGCTTCTCCCTGGCTGAGACCATGACCTCTCATATCCAGAACATAAACCGTATAGCAAAGAGAAAGCGGAGCAACAATTTGATCAAACATGCCACCATCTAAATGGTGACCGTGTAATAAGAGTAGTGGAGCACCCTTGCCTAACTTACTGTAATAAAGCTCGTTACCATTAACTTTTTCTCTCATCTTTGGTCTCTTTCGTTAGCTTCTACCAAATCTTGACTAGAATTTTTTTCTTTCTTATGCTCACACCAAAAACTGTGAACAATGGTTTTAGCAATAATGTAGTTAGCCTTAAAATTATCAGGTATCATTTTTGCGTTAAAGTGATGAACCATGCTATCCTTACGCTGCCAATAATGGTATATAGGTTTACTATCACAATAAAAGCCTTCAGTTAGAGACAAATATTGTACATTAAATATCTGATCTTCCATAAAAGCTAAATTTTCCATGAAGTGAAGATGATTCCGCCGCACAACAGATAATTTATAGCCCTTGTTCCAGGTATAGCCTTTAACTGGGCTAGCTAGAAAATGATTGTCACACATAGAGCCTAATGGGTTGCTGATTAACTGGTAAGTTCTAGCCTTGTCCTTCATGCCCTGAACAATTTTTTTGGTAACAGGAATCGAGCCTGATTTGTTTTCATAATCAAGCCAAAAGCCACAGGAAACCATTGCTGCATCAGGATGGTTATGAAAAGCATTTACAAAAAATGCTGTATAATCGGAATCTACCCAGTCATCACCATCATGAAATGTAAAATATGGCGTATCGACATTAGCAATACCGACATTACGTGCATCAGATAGACCACCATTGTGCTTGTTTATTATTTTAAAGTAACGGAATCTTTCACGATAGCTTTCTGCTATTTTTCGCGTATTATCCGTTGAACCATCATTGACAATTAACAACTTAAAATTGGGATCATCTTGCTTAGCTAAATGATCAAGTGCCCGCTCTAAATATCTTTCAACATTGTAAATTGGCATAATGACAGTTAATTCAGGTTGTTGAATCATAGCTTCCTCCTTTAATTTGTTATTATAACATTTTAAATATTAAAAATAACGTTAAATAAGTAATACATAACTATAATTTAACCCTTTGTATTTATCATTTAGTATAATTAAGAACAATCAAGAGGAGGTAATTTTTTATGAAAAAAGCAAAAACAATTTCAACTTTTATTACACTGTTATTTTTTGGTATGTTCATGTGCAGCACTGTTACACAAACTGTTAAAGCAGATGAATTACCAGTTGTTTGCCTTGGGACTTCTTTAACCGATTCTCAAAGAAGCGGTACACTGAAAACACTCAGCGAACCGCTAAACGGCAGTAGTTACCAAACAATTACTATTACTGGTGAGGATTTAGTCAAATATCTTAATCCTTCAGGTGCAAACTTTACCACCCACTCTGGTGTCTGGTCCAGTGCCATGATTGAAAAAGCAGGACAAGGTAATGGCATTAATGTCCACATCCTTGATTATCAAGGGAGTAATAATATCACAACAATTACAGCTGATCAATATAAAAATGCTGCTTTAACTGCCGGTATTTCTGATGCCAATATTTATGTTACCAGCGCTGTTCCAATCGATGGCTCTGGTGCTTTAGCAGGTGTTTATGCTGCCTACAACAAAACTGGAGAAAATTTAAATCAAAATCAAGTGAATGCGGCACAAGATGAAATGAATACCTTAAGTAAAATTACCAAGGAAAATAAGGATAAAAGCGGCTATAGCGATGCACAATTAAATAATGCAGTTGCCGGCGCTAAACAGGAGATGGGTAAAATCGGCAACAATGTGTCAGATAGTCAAATTCATGATATTGTAAACAATCAGATCAATATTAATCATCTTGGTGACGTGATTAATAATAATCAAAAACAACAGATTATTAATGTCTTAATTGAAGTCCGTAATTCCGGTGCTTTAAAAAATCACAAATTTAAGGACCAGGCTGATGCCTTGTCCAAAAACATCAAGAAAAACGCCAAAGGAATCTTCGATAAAATAAACACTCCAGAAAATCGTAACTGGTTTGAACAAATTTGGCATAATATTACTTCATTTTTCAGCAATCTTTTTAGTGGCTTGATTGTTGTTAATTTTAATTAATTACATTTGGTCCATAAATTTGTTTAATGTATGATCAACAAATTCATTGCCGCGATTATTAGCGTGTCCCTTAGTCCATTCGAATTTAGATTGAGAAAATTTACTTAAAAGCTGATCAAGCTCCTGCCAACACTCAAGGTTTGCAATTGCACCTTTCGTACTTTTTGCCCATCCCCGTTTTTTCCAATTTTTAAGCCAACCTTTAGTAATTGGATTTAAAACGTATTGTGAATCCAGCACAAATAATAATGGTCTTTCATTAAAGCCCAACTCGAGCAATTTTTTGAGCGCTTCTATTAAAGCTGTTAGTTCCATCTTATTATTAGTAGCACCAAATTCACCGTTTGAATCAAAAACAGATCTTTTATGACCCTGATCTTGCCATTCAATTAGATAAGCCCATGCAGCTTTATCGGTTTCTCGCACATGACCACCCTTAAAATTACCGGTATTGCGGGTACCGCCGTCAGTATAAATAGTGGCAAAATAATTGCCGTAATCTGCTGGAAGTAATTGATCAGTTGCTTTTGTCACTTTTTGTGTATTGTCAATGGCAGAATTTTGCTTGATTTTGCGACTTCCTTTTTGAATCTTGGCAATGGCTTTTTGTAATAAATTCTCGTCTTTTTGAAAAACTTGATGAACTGTTTTGCTGTCCCAATCTAAATATTCAGTAGCGTCAGTTATTTTGGTGAAGGATTTATATTCGGCGCCAGAATAGCCCTCAACCTGTTTCCGAGCCTCTTCCCAGGTGCGATAAACGCCTGGCTTGCGGCCTTTTTTTACTGCATAAAATTTCATATGTTCCCCCATCACTAAAATTCCCAGTCAATGCTAAAATATAAGTAGTTCTATTTTTAAGGTGGTATTATGTTCTTCAATACTAAAAAATACAAGGAAGAAGTGGAGAAAAACCACAAACGCGACCTGGCAAAGGAACCTAGTAGACTAAGCATGCTTTTCTTAGCTGTCTTGGCAACTTTTGCACCTACACGTATTTTCTTGCGTTTGCACAAAAAAAGGATCGAAGATGATGCCACTATTGAGCCAAAAAAAGGCAACTTTGACCAGATACCTATAATTTATTTTCATGGCTTTCGAGGCGGTGACTACACCACAAAGGTGATGATCAAGCAGGCACTTGCTGATAAAGGCAATCCCAAATATCTCAAAGTTACTGTTGACTTACTGGGAAACTTTAAGTTAGAAGGGACTTGGACTGGTGACCCAAATCCAATAGTACAAGTTGCTTTTCGCCAGAGACTCGTTGGCGTATATGCAATTGACTACTATCTTCGTTTTACACTGCCTTTTTTAGCTCAAAGGTACCACTTTTCACATTATTCAGCAATTGCACATTCATTGGCTTGTCCCTGTATAGTAAGGACTGAAATGCGTGAATGTCGGAAAAAAAATTTCCCTCATTTAGTCAAATGTGCATTTATCGCAGGTCCTTTTGACGGTGTTCTTTATTTAGGAGATATTCCCAATGTAAATGCTTTTAACCAAAAAGGTCGTCCAGCTGTAGTTAATCTGCACTATCTGTATCTGTTGCTCAGACGCAAACGGTTTAATCCTAATATTTCAGTATTAAATATTTATGGTAATGTTTTGGATAACACTAATAGTGACAGATTTATTTCCGTCACTTCTGCTAAAAGCATACGCTATATTTTGGCTCCTTATGCTAAATCTTATCATGAAGTTGAAATTCGCGGTAAAAAATACGCTGAACACAGCTGGATGCACGATAACCCATTTGTAATCGACATTATTGATAAGTTTATTGGCATTAAGAAGTAATTTGATTTTTGGAGGAAATACGTGTGATTCTGCTCCGCGACATAGGACGTATCATCATTATTACTAATACTATACTAGCCTTTTATATCGTCTTTCATAGAAGACGCTCTGTCTCAACTACTTGGGCCTGGCTGATTATTCTGCTGGTTTTTCCAGTTTTAGGGATGATCATTTACGGCTTTTTTGGTCGGGGAATTTCACAGGAAAACATTTTTGCCATTAACAAGCAGCATCATATCGGTCTGCGCAATGTGCAAAAGTCTATTACTGCTGCACCTAAAAAAATTAGTACATCTGACACCTCAAATAGAGCTAAAATGGTGGTACACTTTTTTGATCATGATGGCGAATCTCCATTGAGCAAAAACAATCATGTTAAGCTCTATACCGATGGTAAAATAATGTTTCATGATATGATGGCTGACATTAATAACGCTAAGCAATCAGTAAATGTTGAATTTTATACCTTTTATAATGATGAAATCGGCAACGATTTTCTAAATTTACTGATTAAAAAGGCGCAAGAAGGCGTAACAGTTCGTTTGTTATATGATGCCTGGGGTTCTATGGGCGCAACTAAAGCCTGGTTTGATCAGTTAAGAAAAGCCGGCGGCGTAGTCCTGCCCTTTATTACCTCACGCAACATGATTACGCGGTACCGGATTAACTACCACCTGCACCGTAAAATTGTAGTAGTTGATGGCAAAACATCTTGGACTGGCGGCTTTAATATCGGTGACCAGTATCTGAGTCGCAAGAAAAAATTTGGTTATTGGCGTGACAGTCAGGTGCGGATTGTCGGATCTGCTTCTTTATTATTGCAAGAGCGGTTTGTCATGGATTGGAACGCCTCAATTCAAAAAGAAAGCCAAGTCATTGCTTTCAATACTATCCTTTTCCCCAACTTGGATGAAAATGAGATTCACCCCGGTGATGTAGCAACACAAATAGTTTCAGACGGACCTGACCGCTATAATGCTAATATGCGTAATGGTATTATGCGGCTGATGTCTCTAGCAAAAAAACGGCTCTGGATTCAGACACCATATTTAATTCCTGATGATGCAATGTTTGCCACTTTGCAAACAATTGCCCAGTCAGGAGTAGATTTACGAATTATGATACCGTGTAAACCAGACCACCCATTTATTTACCGCGCTACCCAATGGTATGCCAATGAATTATCCCGTTATGGCATTAAAATTTATATTTACAACAAAGGTTTTATTCATGCCAAAACAATTGTAGTAGACGATACTTTTTCTACAGTGGGGTCAATGAATCAGGATTACCGCTCATATGATCTTAATTTTGAAGATGTTGCAGTTTTTTATGATAAAAATTTCACTCGAGAAGTTGCCAAATCATTTGAAGACGATATGAAAGTTTCTTCATTATTGACTCCTGAGGATATTGCCAAACAGGGACGTTGGCTTAAGATTTTGCAAAGTTTTTCACGGATGCTTTCGCCAATTTTATAAATAACAAAAAGCCTTCCAAGACGGAAGGCTTTTAAAATGGGCTCTTATTATTTATTCCGCAAAGTGATAAACAGTTTCAGCTGGGTAGCGAGTTGTTTTAGCCATAGTTTCTTCGGTTTCATTGCTCTTGCCAATTACTATTGCCATTACTGGTAAGTAGCGTTTTGGCTCCAAGTTAAAGGTCCTGGCAATTTTAGATTCGTCATAGCCAGCAATTGGGTTAGTGTCGTAACCATGATTGCGGGCAACTAGCATAAACTGCATAGCAGCAAGGGAGCAAGACCTAATGGAATCAATTGCACAAGAATAATATGTACCATTTTCATATGATGGCAAAAAGGTTCTTAAGACTTCGTCTAATTTTTCCTTAGTGATGTTGCCTGTCTCATATTCCTTGGTCCAATTTTCACGATACTTCTTATAAGCATAAACATCGGCGAAGACTTGCACTACCGCAGCACAGCTGTCCATCTGGGGATCGTTAAATCTAAGCATGTATTTCTTAACTTTAGCAATAGTTTCCGGGGTATCTGCTACTTCAAAGTGCCAACCTTGTAAATTGCAGCCGGAAGGAGCAGTTACTGTTTCTTCAAACATTTCTTTAAATTCTGAACGCGGAATTTTAACACTTTTATCAAAGTGACGTACAGAATGACGGTTTTGTACAACGTCATTAAAATCGTTATTACGCATATTTTCACACTTTCTAATATAAATATATCTCTACTTTCTAATTTTACTACATTTTGTTATCTTCTTCACATAATTTTTTGAAAAATTAGCAGTATAATAAAATTTAAATATTATAAGTAAGGAAGGTCATAAAAATGAAAAAATTAGTTAGAGACAAAATACCGGAATTTGCGCACTATGCTACTTATCGTGAACTTAGTCACGCAGAAATTGAGCCAGCTTTAAAGAAAAAATTAATTGAAGAAACTAATGAAGTTCTTGCTGCTAAAACTGAAACTAATTTAATTGAAGAGTTAGGTGACGTTTATGAAGTTATCTTAGCCTATCTTAAATTTAAAAACGTTGATCAAGCGACTTTTTTAAAACAAGTAAAAGAAAAGCGCGCCCTTAAGGGTGGCTTTACCAAGTATCTAGAAATGAATTGGGAAGAAAAATAAGTTCATTAAAAAAGCCACGTTAATGTGTGGCTTAAAAAATATCTTGAATTTCAATCCGAATATCATGGTGTATATGATTTTTAAGTGCTTCGACAATTTGTGCTACGCCGTATGAAAAACGAAGGTAATATTGTCTGTTCTTTTGGGTTGTTAAAATACAAATTACCTGCTTTTTCTTCGGATTAGGCACTTTAATTAAAGTGACCATCGCAATCTCTGAATATGAGACTGTCCGCCGAAAGTAACCTGAAACAACAGCCCTTTTAGGTGCGAGACCCGTAAAACCGTCAATAATACCAATCAACAAAAATATTGCCAAGAAAATACTGAGACCTGGATCGCCCTTTTCAATTAATTGCCAGGCAAAACCGATCCAAATAAAAATTACGGCCCAAATAACTGAAGACGAGCGATAATGTCCCTTTAAGTCAATATTTGCCTGCCAGTACCAACTATAACAAGTGTAGCCTAGAAGCAAGGCATCCAAAATTAGATAAAAAACTACCATATTACTCTCCTCAATTGTATTTTCATCTATTATAACAGATTGACAGTCTTTAGATATTTTATTCAACATTAATGATATTTTACTTGCAATTTTATTAAAATCATGATTAAATTATTATCAAATTAAATGCAATGAAAAAGACGAGTAGATAACTTACCTCTTTAAGTGAATCGGTGATAGTGGAAAACCGTTAGACCCTGGGTTATTGAAAAACACTTTTAGCAGCACGCTGAAATTTTTGTAAAAGTAGGTTGTGTCGTCTCCAGTACGTTACCACGCTGGTGAAGCATGATAGTGCTTCATGAGTTGGCCCTATATTTGGGCAATTAAGGTGGTACCGCGGAAAAAGCCTTTCGTCCTTGTTTTTATTAAAAACGGGATAAAGGGCTTTTTCTTTTCCTTAAATTTACAGGAGGTCAAAACAATGACTTTAATTTTACCCGCAGGTTATCATCCAACTCTCACAATTCGCGATACCGAAGCAGCAATTGTTTATATTCGTGAAGAATTTCAAAAGGTTTTAGCTAAAAAATTACATTTACAACGAATGTCTGCCCCCCTGTTCGTCGAAAAGCATACTGGGCTTAATGATAACTTAAATGGCGTTGAGCGTCCAGTTGCTTTTGATGCTAAGGATTTACCAACAGATGACACACTCGAAATAGTGCATTCACTTGCCAAATGGAAAAGAATGGCACTGAAGAAATATGGCTTTAGCATGCATGAAGGACTTTTTACTAACATGAACGCCATTCGCCGCGATGAAGATTTAGATAACTTTCATTCAATTTATGTTGACCAATGGGATTGGGAAAAAATCATTGCCAAAGAGGAGAGAACGATAGAAACTCTTAAAAGTACCGTTACCAAGATTTTTGCTGCAATTAAAGAAATTGAAGCTGGCTGTGCTTTCCGTTATCCTGCTTCTACTTACCGTTTGCCAGAAAAACTTTACTTTATTACTACACAAGAATTAGAAGATCGCTGGCCGGATATTAGTCCTGAAGAAAGAGAAAACAAAATTACTGAGGAAGAAAAAGCTGTCTTTATTATGAAAGTCGGTGACAAGCTGAAGAGAAGCGGCAAGCCACATGATGGTCGTGCACCCGATTATGATGACTGGGAATTAAACGGTGACCTAATTTTTTGGTATGAACCTTTAAAACAAAAAATTGAAATTTCTTCTATGGGTATCCGTGTTAGTCCTGAAAGCTTGCACGAACAGCTAAAGAAGGCTGATTGCCTTGATCGTGAAAAACTAGAATTTCACCGGATGTTACTTGATGGAGAATTACCTTATACCATCGGTGGTGGAATTGGTCAATCTCGCTTATGTATGCTTTTGCTTGGCAAAGCTCACATCGGTGAAGTTCAAGCTAGTGTTTGGCCTCATGATATGATTGCCAAATGCGAAGAACATGACATTCAAATTCTATAATAAATGAAGAAAAGCCATACAGTTAAAAAGAAACTGCATGGTTTTTTATTGCAATAACCCTATATGTTAGACAAAATCTTGTAGTAAACTAGCAGTAGCAGAATTAGTTTTAAGAAAGGCAAAATTATGATTGATGCAAATGAAATAGCTGAGTTAAAAAATGATATTGATCAGGCACGCCACATTACTTTTCTGACTGGTGCCGGAGTTTCAACTCATTCTGGTATTCCTGATTATCGCTCTAAAAACGGTATTTATGATGGCGTCTCTGAAAGTCCGGAAACGATTTTAAGTGAGGAAACACTTTATCAGCGACCAGAATTCTTCTACAAATTTGTGATGGATAATATGTATTTCCCTGAAGCCAAGCCAAATGAAATACACCAGAAAATTGCCGAGATTTGCAACGAAAAAGGCGATCTAATTACACAAAATGTTGATGGCTTGGATACCAAAGCCGGCAATAAACACGTGACCGAATTTCATGGCTGTCTTTATAATATTTACTGCACTAAGTGCCATAAACCAGTTTCATACGCTGAATACGCCAAATCTTACCAGCATGAAAATTGTGGCGGTATTATCAGACCGGGAATTGTTTTATACGGTGAAGCCATTAACGGAGACAGTTTAGCCAAATCTGTCAATGCAATGCAAAGTTCTGACCTCGTAATTATTTCAGGCACCAGTTTCGTCGTGTACCCTTTTGCCCAGCTTTTATCTTACAGGCAGTCTGGAGCTAAAGTTTGGGCAATTAATAAAACTGCCATTCCAGCAGAAGGAATTTCCTCCATTATTGCGGATGCACTAGATGTTTTTAAACAGCTTTAACTAGTTTTTAAAAAGAAAGCCCTTTAAACCATCAGAATTGCTTTTTTACCCGGATGCTATAAATTACTTGTGCTAAAATACGACACAGTAATTAAAAATAATTCTGAACTAGAAAAGAGCTTTTAAATGGCAATTTTTAAAATGTATGCTCCCTTTTTCAGTGGAAGTAATTGGATTCACGTACTGACCAGTGGCAAAGATTGGCTCGTCATCTTAACCCTGATTCTAATGGAATGCTTGCTTTCTGTTGATAATGCAGTCGTTTTGGCAGCTCAAACCAAGGTTTTGCCTGACAAGAAACAACAGGAAAAGTCATTATTCTATGGTCTTTGGGGCGCATATATTTTTCGTTTCATTGTGATTGGCATTGGTACTTATCTGATCAATTTTTGGGAAATTAAATTAGCAGGAAGTCTCTATCTTTTCTATTTATCGTTCAAGTTTTTTTACGAGCAAAAGCATCCCCAAAAAAGAGCAGCCAACACAAAAATTACAACTGAAAAAAGTCCCAACCATGCTTCCAAAAAGGGCAAACATTTTTTGTCACTTTTCTGGCGGACCGTTATTTCAATTGAAGCAATGGATATCGTATTTTCAATTGATTCAGTTTTAGCTGCCCTAGCAGTTTCCAATAATCCGGTAGTAGTATTAATTGGTGGCATGATTGGTATCTTATGTATGCGCGGTGTTGCCGAAATCATAATCAAATTGATGGACATTATTCCTGAACTGCAACCGATGGCTTACGTTTTAATTGCTATCATTGCTCTTAAACTTTTATTGTCTTTACCACCGTTACATTACGAACTGCCTAATACAACTTTTGCCTTTATTGTGTTCGGTATTCTTCTCTTAACTATTGCTTTTCATTTTATACGAGCAAAAAAGAAAAGACGGAAACTATAATCTTTGTTCAACGTATTCTTTGAGCACAACTGCCTGGTTGTGCTCTTTATTCTTTGCACCATAAAGAAAAAGAACATCTTGTTTTGCAAGTTCGTCTTTCACTCGGGTGACAAAACTAACAGTCACAGGATTATGTTCTAATTCAGCAATGTACTTTTGCCTAAACTCAGGATATTTAGTATCATCGTGATTGAACCACTTACGCAATTCGGTGCTGGGACCAATTTCTTTGACCCACTCATCCAAATTAGCATCTTTTTTGCTTTTGCCTCGTGGCCACAGACGATCAACTAAAATGCGGTAGCCAGCAGGCTGCTCATGTTCGTAAATGCGTACTAATTTTATCTTTGTCATTGTAATATCTCCTTTTAGTTTAAGTTTACTACACGGAAGAAAAAATGAATTATTCAACTTATTTCTCTAATAAATCAACTGCTGCCATTACTAAAGATTTGATTGGCAGACCATTAACATATAATGATGGCCAGAATATAATGGGGGGCTATATTGTAGAGGCTGAAGCTTACTTAGGCGTTAAAGACCGGGCAGCACATTCTTATAGCGGTCATCGCAGTCCTGCTAATGAGGGTCTTTATCGTAAAGGTGGAACTATCTACATTTACGCCCAAAGACAGTATTTCTTTTTCGATGTCGCAACACAAGAATATAATGAGCCGCAAGGAGTTTTAATTAGAGCCATCGAACCAGTCTGATGCATAGAGCAGATGATTAAAAATCGTGCCGGCAAAAATAGGGTGCTTTTAACTAATGGTCCTGCGAAAATGATGCAGGCTTTTGGTATTCACAGTAAAAAGTGGAATTTACACTTCTTGTCTGATTCCCCATTTAAAATTGATTTAGATGATAATCATAAAAAGTGGGCTAAGGAAATTAAAACCAGTGCCAGAATTGGCGTTAGTCAATCCGAATTAGAATGGGCCAATAAAAAATTACGTTACTATGTAGCAGGTAATCCGTATGTTTCCAGAATGAAAAAAAGTGCCTATCAAAAGGATAATGGCTGGCAGTGAGAGCAGGATCCCAGTGGCCTTTTAAAATAGTAAAAGATAATAAATGAGATAATTATAAAATATTTTTTAAATAAAATTATTGACAAGTCACTCTTAATAGCCTATTATTTTTCTAAGTTAAATAATTTCCAATGCAATAGAGGTCGCGGTTGTTACGAAACTAATCTGAGTGAGCGAACACTTTGAAGATTAGCGTAAGAATTACTGCCGAAACAAAAATATTGTTCGTTTCAATCTTTTTGTTGGGCTGCAAGAGAATATTTTGCAGACTGTCCTGGTTCATCTCCAGGGAGCGCTATATGATTTGTTTAAAAAATAGATTATAACCTCGTTGTTTTTGACTAACAGCGAGGTTTTTGTTTACGCTTTTATTGTATTGGCTTTATTTGAAACATATTTTGTGGAGGTTTTCAAAATGAAGTCAAGATTTAAGTGGCTGGCTACCTTAGTTGCCTTATTCACCTGTTTGGGCATTGGGGCTAATTTTAGTCTGAATGAAGTTAACGCCAAAAAGGACGATGGTACGCTAAAAGTTGCCATGGAAGCTAATTATCAGCCGTACAATTGGACACAGACTAATAATGCCAATGGTGCTGTGCCAATTGAGGGTTCAAAAGAATACGCCAATGGTTATGACGTTAAAATTGCCAAAATTATTGGTCAAAAATTACATAGAAAAGTAGAAGTTGTTAAGACTGAATGGGATGGTTTACTCCCCGCTTTGACCAGTGGCAAAGCTGATTTGATTATCGCTGGGATGAGTCCAACAGCTGAACGTGAAAAAGCCATTAATTTCTCTAAGCCATATAGAAACAGTACTTTTGTGGTAATTACCAAGATTAACAGCAGATATGCTAATGCTAAAAAGCTGACCGACTTTAAGGGTGCCAAATTAACAGCGCAGCAAGGTACTTTCCACTATGATTTAATCAAGCAGTTAAAAGGTGCTAAGAGACAACCTGCTATGCGCGATTTTGCGGCTATGCGACAAAGTTTAATCTCTGGCACCATTGACGGCTATGTTGCCGAAGATACTGAATCAACTTCCTTTAAGATGGTTGACCCTGACATTAAGTCAATTCCTGTCAGCAAAATGGCTGGTTTCCACGCTACTAAGGAAGAATCTGTTACCTCAATCGGAATTGCCAAGCCTAACAAGGCGCTGCTAAAGAGTGTCAACCAAATTTTAGCTACTATTCCTCAAGCAAAAAGGGTTAGGTTAATGACTGAAGCTGTTAAGGAGCAGCCTAAAACTGATAATGATAAAAAAGGCAAAAAGGCTAAGGCAGAACCATGGTTAGTATCAATGTGGCGCCAATATGGCGGCATGATTTTAAACGGTATTGGTATGACGCTGCTTTTAGCCTCAGTTGGTACTGTTGCAGGTTTCTTTATCGGCCTGGCAGTGGGCATTGTGAGAACTATTCCTACACCAACAACCGGTGGTAAAAGATGGCTGCTTAAGTTTGTCAACTGGCTGCTTTCGGTCTACATTGAGGTCTTCCGGGGTACGCCAATGATGGTTCAAGCTGCTGTGATCTACTATGGTATTGCCCAATTCTGGCACCTGAACATTGACAGAACCGTTGCCGCACTAATCATTGTTTCCATCAATACTGGAGCATATTTAGCCGAAATCATTCGGGGAGGAATTATTTCTACACCTGAAGGTCAGTTTGAGGCAGCCAGTGCGCTAGGAATGACTCATAATCAAAGAATGTGGCACATTATTTTGCCACAAGCGATCAAGAATTGCCTACCTTCAATTACTAACGAATTTATCGTTAATATCAAGGATACTTCAGTTTTGAGCATCATCTCCGTATCAGAGTTGTTCTTCGTTGGTTCAACTGTTGCTAGTCAGACATTCAAGTTCTTCCCAACTTACCTGACAATTTCTGCTATCTACCTCATCTTGACCTTTACCATCACGAGAATTTTCAACTTAATTGAAAAACACCTCCAAGGAAGTAAGAATTACAACTTAATGGCAAACCAAGTTCAAGTGGGCACACCTAAAGACATGGAGGCTAAGAACTAATGACTGAAACAAACGAAACTATTTTAAGTTTAAAGCACATCAAGAAAACATTCGGTGAACACCAGGTTTTGAAAGATATCTCTTTTGACATTAATAAAGGTGAAATTGCCACCATTATTGGCCCGTCAGGTGGCGGTAAATCAACAACTTTGCGCTGCATCAATTTGCTTGAGGAACCAACTGCTGGTGAAGTTGATTTTCACGGCAAAAATGTTTTGGCACCAAACTACGATCGCAATATTTATCGTGCTAAAGTCGGCATGGTTTTCCAACAATTTGACTTGTTTGAAAACAAGAATGTTTTAGCTAATTGTATGGTAGGTCAAGAGTTAGTATTAAAACGGTCAAAAGACGAGGCTCGTAAAATTGCACTTGCTAATCTGAAAAAAGTAGGTATGGAGCAATACGTTAATGCTCGTCCCAACCAACTTTCAGGTGGACAACAACAACGGGTTGCGATTGCCCGCGCTATCTGCATGGATCCTGAAATTCTGTTATTTGATGAGCCTACTAGTGCTTTGGATCCAGAAATGGTCGGTGAAGTTTTAAGCGTCATGAAGAATCTGGCTACTACTGGTTTAACGATGATTATCGTAACCCACGAAATGGCGTTTGCGAAGGAGATTTCCGACCAAATGTTTTTCATTAGCGATGGCGTAATTACTGAACAAGGCACGCCAGATCAATTATTCAATCACCCGCAAAATGAAAAAACCGTCAAGTTTTTGAGTAATTTTCAGAATAATTAATAAGGTCTAATTGAATACAAAAAACTGGTAAATCTACGTGATGCATAACGTGATTAGCCAGTTTTTTAGTTTGCTTGTGGCTCTAAAAGTCCAATAATTTCCTGATTAAATTTAGTTGGCTCCTCCCACTGCGGGAAATGACCAGAACGGTCAAACCAAATCAATTTGCACGGACTAGTAATTTTAGCAGCATATTCTGCAGTAAATTGTGAGGACACATGATAGTCATGTCTGCCTTCACAAAAAGTGATGGGAATGGCAAAATGCAGAATATTTTCAAAATTAACGTCCATGAGTTCTTCCCAAAAATATTGAATTGACTGCTTCGAGCCTTGCAAACGATGAATTAAGTCTTTAAAAGAATAATCTTTAGCCGATATAAACGGCCAAATTAATTTACGGTAGTTTTTAGCGCCATAGATTGAACCGCCATAAGCCACAATCATTTTAGTTAATTTGAGGCTGGCTTTAGTTGGTTCATGTACAAAATCAAGTTGATCAAGTTTGGCAGTATTTTTCATTTTTGTTCGTAAAAAAGCTTTTTGTAAGTCAATATTCCTTTTCATATTAACCACTTGACCAATTCCGATATATTGCGTAACCAGGTCTGGATACATTTGAATAAAATAGAGTCCTAAAACCGTACCCCAAGAATGACCCATGATAATCAATTTATCCTGTTTTAACCGTTTTAATAAATAAAGCACAAACTGATGAATATCTGCCAAGATGGTGTCAATAGACAAGTTTTCTTCAGGCGAGAATTTGTAATACGATAGTCCACTGCCCCTTTGTTCCAGATTGACAAAGATAAAATGATCTTCTAGTTCGCTATTAAATTTTTTGGTCAAGGGGATGCAGGCATCTCCTGGTCCACCGTGTAAATATAAAATGATTGGTTTCCGGCCTTGTTTTGAACTAATTGAAAAATAAAGTTTAGTGCCGTTAATTTCTACGTTTTCTATTACTGGTGTGCTACTCATTTTTTGCCTATATTCATACAATCGATTATTATTATGCATACACTACTACTTTATTTAAGTATATTATTAATGTCTCTGCTTTGTAAATTGCAAATTATATTTACAAGACTGACACAATTTTTATCAAATAAAAGCTCGTAACTTTTACTACTCTAAACTAAAAAAACTATTGGAATAGCCAGCTGAGAAAACAGTAATAATTAAAAGGACTGAGACCGATATTATTTCGGACTCAGTCCTTAGTTAGAATAAGTGAGAATTTGTAGAAGAATAGACAGTATTTTTACTTAGTAAATCACTTCTTTCTTACACCTATTTATTAAATACTTCATAATCAATGGCATCAGCTGACTTTCCAACCATTAGTGCAGAATAAACGTCAGAATTAACATTTAAAATAGTTCTGAGCATCCCTACGAACCATTCGACTCCTGCAAAAATTGCTATACTTTCAACTGGTAATCCCATTTGAGGAACAATTATTGCTAGTGAAACCAAACCTGCTCCTGGAACAACAGCATTAGCAAGTGACACAAATGTTGATATTACAATAAGATAAAACACCTTATCTAAAGTAAAGTTAATATTATATAATTGCGCAATTGTAATCACCGTTATGGCCATATGCATGGCAGAACCATTAGAATTTAATGACATGCCTAATGGTAAAACCAAGTTAGTAATTCTGTCTTTTAAGCCCAGTTTGTTTTTAGCTTCATTCATTTCAATCGGTAAAGTAATTGCCGAAGAAGTAGTAGCTAAGGCCATAAGTGACATTTCTGACATATTGCTGATTAATTTAATTGGGTTAACTTTAAGATATAGAGATATAATTACAATCCAAATTAACAAATAAGCGAATGTTGCAAACCCATAGGAGAATAAGTATTTTATCAGCGGCAAAATTATTTTAATACCCAAATTGCTAATGGTAGAAGCAATCAGTGCAAAGATGCCTATTGGTGCAAAGAACATTACACAGGTTACTAATTGAATAATGACATCATTAAAGTCGATTATTAAGTCAAGCAATTTTGATTTAGGCTTTTTCTCCATAAATTTGCTTAATCCAATACCAAAAAATATCGCAAAAATAATAATCTGAATAATTGTTCCATTAGATAAAGATTCGAAGATGTTGCTAGTAAAAAAGCTTAAAATTGTTTCACTTAACGAAACGGACTTAACATGTATTGCTTTTTCAGCAACCTTGGTGAGTTGCACACCAATTCCAGGTTTAAATAATATTCCAACTAATACACCGAAAGCAGCAGCAAGTAATGAGGAGATTGCAAAAATGACAATAGTTTTAATTCCTAATTTGCTCAATTCATTAGGTTTAATACCTCCTACTGCTTGAATTATTTGACCCAGTACCAAAATTGGTATGGACATCTGCATTAATTTTAAAAAAATATCACCAATTATCTTTAATTGAACTGAAAAACTAGGTAATGCAAACCCAAATATAACACCAAGAATAACGGCTATCAAAATCTGATTAACCATTGACAACTTTACTTTTTTTCTCATGGTAGCACCTACGTTTCCTTATTTGTCAGTAATTAAGGTTCCAACATTTTCTGAAATATTTGGTAAATTAGAAATTGAAGTTATAATTGCTTTTCTATCTGGGTGATTTTTAACAAACAAAATAGCTGCTTGAATCTTAGGTAACATACTTCCTTTCGCAAATTGTCCCTGTTTTATATATATTTCAGCTTCAGAAACTGTAATATGATTCAAAGCTTTTTGATCTTTTTTTCCAAAATTGATGTAAACATTATCTACGGCTGTTAAAATTATTAAATTATCAGCTGAGATTCCTTCTGCAACTTTTTCAGAGCCAAAATCTTTATCAATAACAGCCTCTACGCCTTTAATTTTATTTTCTTCTATAATAACTGGTATACCGCCACCACCGGCAACGATTGGTACAATGCCAGCGTTAACAGTATCCTTAATAATATCCCCTTCAACTATTTTTACTGGCTTAGGAGAAGGTACAACTTTTCTATAGCCACGACCCGCGTCTTCAATAAATGTATCATTACTGTTTCTTTGAAGCTCAACCACTTCTTCTTTAGTATAAAAAGGACCTATAGGCTTGCTCGGAGATTTAAATGAAGGATCATTTTTATCAACTTCAGATTGAGTAATAACAGTCAGGGACTTAACATTTTCACCCAGCTCTTGAGACGCATTGTCCAAGCCCTGTTGAATCCAGTAGCCAATACTACCTTCAGTCATTGCTCCACAAGTATCTAGCTTGAATGCTGGATTCTTTTTTGAATTAGCAGCACTTTGTTGTAGTAACAAATTACCTACTTGAGGTCCATTACCGTGACAAATCGCTACCTTATTTCCAGCCATAATATATTCAACAATATAACGTGTAGCTCTATTAACCGTTTCTTTTTGCCCAATGTCTGTGGGATCCTTTTCTAAGATCGCATTTCCACCAAGGGCGATTACACTAGTTGCCATTATACAGCTGTCTCCCCTTTCTCTGAGTCAGTTGCCATTACAGCAAAGACAATCAAGCCAATTATTAGCAAACCACAACCTAAGTAAAAGCCAATTTCCATTTGTCCTGTTACATCTGCTAACCAGCCAGTAATATATGGTGCCAAAATAGAGCCAGACATACCTATAAAATTGTAGGCACTTAATGTAGTTGACAAAGAACCATAAGGTGCCTTTTTAGTTACATAAGCCACTATGATAGGATCAATCGCTAATTTACCCGTCAAGCCGTATAAGATCAACACTGCAATCAGCAAAGTTTTATTAGAAACGAAGGCAATTGCAAATACTGAAATGATTGAAAGTGGAACTAAAATATATATCCATTTCTTAGTGCTACCAGTTTTATCAGCTAATTTTGCAAAAATTAATGCTCCTGGTATTGAAGCCCAAGGTACCAAGGAAGAAATAAAGCCTACACTGCCACCTTGAAATCCTCTATTGGAAATTAAGAAAGATGGTAGCCAAGTAATAATCACAAAGTTAGCGTAAATACTGCAGAAGCAAAGAATAAAGGCTGCGACTAGATTCTTATCTGTAAAAATTTTTTTAAGGGAAACTTTTTCTTCTGGTTGTTTCTCCTGCTTTTCATTTTCTTTAGGTCTATAAACTTTTTCCTTTAAACATGTAAAGAACACTATCGCCAGGATAAATGTTGGAATTGCTACCACAAAGAATGGTACTTTCCAACTTTGATGGTTTTGTAAAACTAAATAGCTTGAAAGCAAGTATCCGCCAGAAGTACCAAAGGCCATCCCAGAATTGATAATAGCGGTACCTAAAGTAAGTTTATCTTGTGGAATAGCTTCTGATGACAAAGCGTACTGCGGACCATAATAAGAGGCTTGTCCCACACCCGCAAGGGCTCTAATAATTAAAAACAAAGTAAAACTTGCAGCAATTCCTGATAGCCAACTCATTACAGCTAATACAATAAAACCTATTGTAATCACTAATTTTCTTCCATACTTATCATCCAAAGCACCAAATGGTACCTGGAAAATGGCATAAGTTAAAAAGAAAATACTATTTGCTAATCCTAATTGCGTATTGTTTAAACCAAATTGCTTGCCAACGATGCCCATAATAGGATTGAAAATGGTTCGTGTACCATACATCAATATCCAGCCTAGGAAAAATATAATGACAACTCTTATCCAATAATTTTTGGAAACTTTTACGCCCTCTTCATCTTTTTTCATTATTCGCTCCTTTCATAGACTAAGGAGTGTTTAAACTAGCTAAAATTCCTAGTTTAATTCCATAACTCAAATCTTTGCCCGATGTATGACCAATTTCAAGAATGGAATTTAGCTCACTGTCTATATCTTTAAAATTATGGTTTTTAAAGGATTTATATAATTGATAAACTTTGGAATTAACATACCCTTGCGTTGCACAGATTAGATAAGCTTTACTAACGTCTGTAGTAAGCTTTAAATTATTTCTTATTTGTTTAACCAAACTAGATAAATAAGTATTTGCTTTATCGACAAGCAATAGCACAAAAATATATCCACAAAGAATATCATCACCACTTGGCGTTAATCCCTTTCCTCTACCAAGTAGCCAAGTAACAATTTGCTCTGCATTAAAATTCTTGAATGTAATCATTTCATCAGAGAATTTTTTTAATAAAGTATTATTAGGAATACCTATTCTTTGATCGACTTTGCAATTGTTTAAGACTTCTAAAGTTTTCTTTAATCCTTTTTCTGGAAAATAATTTAGAGGCTTAATTTTTAATTCGACTATATTAAAGTTTTTAACATCGATTCTTTTAATCCCGTCTTGCGTGTAAAAAACTATATTATTATCCAAAAATTTAACTATATTGTTTTCGGTTACACTTTGGATAACTGACTTTAAATTTTTTTCAGAAATATTTATGCCAAAACAAGACAGGTAATTATCAAAGCAACTTATATTTATTAGTCGCAAACCAACTTGAATATTAAGTGAATGTGCAAAAATTGAATGTACTCTGCCAATTTGACCAAATTTGTCAACAGGATAGATATAACTACTAATTTGATCAACACATGAATCAGTCAACTGTAATACCTAGAGTTTTAGCATAAGCTTCCAGAGCTTTTTCAAAGCAAGTCAACGGAGCTTTAACCGTACCAGCACCAATTTGACCGACGCCTGGCTTTTTATGTGCAATACCGGTATTAATAATTGGTTCAATCCCAGTTTCCACAACTTTTCTAATATCAATACCTAAATTTGTACCCTTAAAATCCCAAGTTGGGATGGTCCAATTAGGATTATGAGTTGTGTTAATTTTTTCCATTGAGTTAGAAATTCTTAATGCGTCTTCAAAACCGCCAGCGCCCACAAATCTGGTTACACCAGGAGCTGCTACCATAGCCATGCCACCGACACCAACAGTTTCCGTAATTGAAGAGTCACCAATATCCGGATTCGCATCATCTTCAGAAAATCCTGCAAAGTAAAGACCTTTAGGAGTATTTACAGGTGCCTTAAACCATTGGTCTCCCATACCGGCAATTCTGATACCAAAGTCACGTCCATTTCTAGCCATGGCAGTTACGATAGTTCCTTTTTGGTACTTTCTGGCGGCATCAGCAATTGACTTACCAGTAGCCATCATAATGTTAAGGAAAAACTGGTCAGTATCTGCCAAAAACTTAATTACGTCATACCTGTCTTTTTTACTAATATCCAATTCAGTAATAAGTGGTGCCATTGCACACAAGAAGTTGGCCGAAGCAGCAATATTCCTTTGATGAAATTCATCACCCATTGTAATTGAGCGAGCAATTAAGACATTTAAGTTAAGACCATCATCAGTTTTCTTCAAAGCTTTTGATAAAACTGGGCCTAGAACATCCCTCATCCAAACTAAACGATCAATAACCTCTTGAGAATATGCACCAAATCTTAATACCTTCCCAATACCTTCGTTCAAGGTACAATATGCTCTTGTATTATCCAATCTGTTTTCAACAATAACTACAGGCATATTACCTGAGGTAATGCCTCCCATTGGTCCTACTGCATGAACAGAATGACAAGGCATTAATTTTACTTCTCCATTTTCCAGTAACTTTCGAGCCTCAGATTCATTTTCTGCCCAGCCTTCAAATATAGCCGCACCAACACATGAACCTTGCATTGGACCTGTCATTTCCTTATAGGTAATTGGTGGGCCTGCATGTAACAGCGTTTTATTTTCTGTATTCAATTCTGGGATAACTGTTTTAGCTGGAACCACGTCAACTAAGAAAGGCTTGGCATCCTTAAATCTTTGGATTACTTTATCATTATCTCTATCAATTTCATCATCATATTTTTCTAAGGCATCGAGCAACCTGATCATTCGCTTATTGCCATTAGCACGTGGTTTCCAATTAAATTGAACAGTTTTGCCACCATATTTGACGATTGATTCATTAAAACTACTAATACCTACATTAATTACTCTTGGTTTTGTGGTTAATAATTCTTTTACATTATCATTAACTTTTGGTAAAGCAACCTTTTTACCAGTATAAGGTACGACTTTCTTATCTGGTTCAGATATCTGTATTCCCTTTAATTTCAAAGCTAATTGAACAGCTTTTGCATTACTCTTTTGAACCAAAACTCCATGATTTTTTAAGCGTTCAACTGTTTCGTCATAGTTTTGTGGATCTTTATTAGTTCCTACAACTGTAGCCACAAAGTAAAGTGGTCTGCCTTCTTTCTGAGCCTTGGCTTTTTCTTCATCAATTACAGGAATTAAAGCACCTGCCATGTCATCACTTGCACCATAACCCAAAACAACATCAAGCAAAATAACACCTGTATGTGGATCTTGACAATATTCGCGCATCTTATTAATGCGAACCTCAGGATCAATCATTGGGTGTGGCTTACCTTGGGTATAAACATCATCTCCCAAGTCAATGACATCATATCCATCTGTTTTTAGAATATAACCTTCTTCTTTAGTCAAATGACCTAAGTCAAGTGCTTCAGAAATTAACATGCCGGCTTCATTAGCTAAAGTACCGCCAGAATATAATCCCTTAATAGTTTTATCTTTTGATAAAGTTTTTACATTAGCTGGTAATTCAACTTTTTCAAAATAATTCTCTTTAACTTTTTGACCTGCTGCTAAGTCAACTGCTATTTTTGCTGTCTCTTCCAATGTATGTGCTAAGTACACATTACCCTCATAATGGGTAGGTCTTTCACCTAGAAAGTCTGCAACAACCGGTTTATTACAGCTTTCAAGGATTTCCATAACTTCATCTCTAACTTCCTTTGCAGGTGGCTTAGATATGACACAAATAACGTCTGTAGGTTCGTGATCTTCTAAAGCTGCAATAGCATCCTTAACAGTAATTGCATCTACTTTGTCGCTCAAATCGCGTCCACCAGTACCAATAGCGTGGATAACACCATTGCCCAGTCTGTCTATAATAGTAGTTACTTCTTGAATTCCAGTACCTGATGCTCCGACAATACCAATATTGCCTGGTGATACAACATTAGTAAATGCTAATGGAATACTTGAAATAATTCCTGTGCCACAATCGGGACCCATCATTAAAAGTCCCTTTTTATGAGCCAGCTTTTTTAGTTTGACTTCATCTTCTATAGAGACATTATCTGTGAAAGAGAACACATTTAAATCATGTCTTAAAGCCTTTTCCATTTCCGGAGCACCATATTCTCCAGGAATACTAAATAGGGCTAAATTTGCATCAGGCATTGCCTTTAGAGCATCATCCCAATTATCTACTGATTCAATTTCATTACCTGAATCATCTTTTTTAGTAGAAAGATCTTCAAGAAATGAATGGACTGCTGGTAAAACCTTATCCATAACTTTATCATCATCACTTCTAACAACTATCATTAAGTCATTAGGTGATGCAGCTTCAGCTTCTTCAGTCAATAAATTAGTATTATTTAAAATATCCTTGTTGGCTTCTGTACCCATCATTATTTGACTCATCTGAACTTCAGACAAATCATTAATCTTATTTGTCAATAACATAAGATTAATTGAATCTTGATAGTTATCTTTTAAGATCACCGTCTTAAGCATTTTCATACCTCCAATTTATTTATTAAGTTTTACAATTCACATTGTATGTAAGCTAATAAGCGCTTACAATGGTAAAAAAGTAAAACTATTTAGTCTTTTTTTATCCAAATGGATAAAGAAAAATAATTTAAGGAGATTTAGTATGAAACTATACGATCTGTTAGAATTACCCATTTTTAAAGAAAGCAAGCTTCTAACACCAAATTTGAAAAAAAATACTGAGATTAATTCAGTAATGGTATTAGAAGCTTTAGACATAGAAAAATGGTCACGTAAAAATCAAATGATTTTAACATCTTTTTATGCTTTACAGAAATTGTCATATGACGAAGTGAATACTTTTTTTAAAAAGATGGTGAAGATCGGAATTAGCGGCATTATAGTAAAAGTTGATAGACTTATTAAATTGGTACCACGTTGGTTTATAAACTTGTGCTATAAATATAGAATTCCGTTAATCAAAGTTGGTACTGAGTTAAATTATGAAAAAATTTTATTAGCGATATATCAACCAATTTTAAATAATCAATCACTAGTTTTGGAAAACTACTACAAAACAAGACAGAGGTTGATACCTTTAGCTGATAGTTTTGTCTCTTACGAAGTTCTACTAAGAGAGTTTAATAATATAACTCACTATCCCTGCTTGTTATATTTAGCATCAAACTCGACCTATTATAGAAGCAAAGACATGCCTAAAAATGTAGTGATTGATGAAGGGAGACCTTATACGGAAGAAGATTCTGAATTTGTCAAAAATAAATATTATTTATTTAGACTTGAATCATTTGATAATTATCAAACATATAATGCTACAAAAATTGAATTTACAAATAACAATACAACTGAAAATAATTCATTGTTAGTAATTCATGATTCTCAAAAATTAAGTGAATCAGACACAATGATTTTCGAAAATTTTATTGATATTATTCAAAATAAATTACAAACAGAGTATGCCCTAAAGCAAAAAGAATATGCTCATTTTAACAATATTGCAGACACTATATTGCAATATCCTGTTTTAGACGACAGAGAACTCGAAACTTTATTAGACGAAGTTAATTTAAACCATTATAAATATTATCAAGCCTGTGCTTTTTTTACTTCAGATTTGAGCAAAATAGAGCTTTATAATATCAGAACAATACTTCAAAATTGTGAAAGATATAGTATTTATTCTGAACATCGTGATTATATAATCATACTTTTTAATATTGAAGCCCTCTCCAATCAGCTAAACTCAGAAATAATTGAAAAGAAATTGTCTAAATATTTTAACCTTCACGCAAATCTTTCAGTTGTTATTAGCTCAGTCAAAACAAGACGCAACATGCAAACTATTTTAGATGAATGCTTAAAAGCCTTGAGTTTCAATTCAAAAATTTTCATTGGTCACGCTTTTTCAATAGAACACTTAGGAATATTTAGATACTTTTTATCAGTTAAAAATCCTAATGCTTTAAATAAATTTATCCCGCAAAACCTGATAGATTTAAAGAAGAAAAATAATGATTTATTTAGAACGCTAAAAGTGTTTTTTGATAGCAACAAAAATTACAAAAAAGCATCTGAAATACTATTTGTACATGAAAAAACAGTGCGTTATAGGATAAAAAAGATTCAAAATTTATTACACATTGATTTTGAAAATCAGATCGACTTGATCAATTATCAAATTTCAACTTATTTACTTAGTATGGAGAAAAATAATGAAACCTAATATTCAAAAATTATCAAATTCAATGCAATACACTATATGGATGCCTGAAACCCCAGTTTCTAACATCTTAATTTATTTTCACGGAGGTGGTTTAATATATGGAACACGAAACGATATTCCATACGCTTTAACTAGTACTTTCTTAAAAAAGGGGGTTGAAGTTATTACTCTAGATTACCCATTAGCTCCAAATTCATCCTTAAATACAATTTTAGAAACTTCTTTACAATCATTCTTAGAATTATATCAAACTATAATTAAGCCACAAAATTTCAATTACATGTTATGTGGTCGTTCAGCTGGGGGCTTCATTATGTTCTGGTTAGTTAACCAGATTATCAAACTAAGCACTATTAAAAACCCCACTAAGATTATTAATTTTTATGGCTATTATGATCTCAAAGATAGCAATCGGAGTAAAAAACTAACAGATAAACCTATTTCAAAAGATTTAATTCTCTCAATAAATATAACTAACTTTATTCATGATGACTCGGCTTTGTCCAGATATCCCCTATACTTATATTTAGTAGAAAAAGGCGAGTTGCAAAAAGCTTATGATATCAAAGAAAACGAAGTTAGCAGATATTCAATTACTAAAGCGGAGTTAAAAAAATTTCCTCCTATCTTTTCCGCTGCCAGTATATCAGACAAAGAAGTTCCCTTTAAGTACAGCAAATCATTAAAAGACCTCTCCCCAAATAATGTTTTTTACCCGCTTTATTACTTAGATCACGATTTTTTAAAAGAGGTAGACAATCCTCAAGTACAAAAAGTATTACAAAATTTAGAAAATTGGATTTAATAACTCACTAATAAAAGTCAAAATTATAATTTTTCAGGCTTTCACTTCTTTAAATCTCGATTCAGGGACAGAAAACTATTTGTTTTAATGTAACAGTATAATCAGTTGCGTAATCAATTCATTATTTCCTATGTCCAACACTTATATTGATAAGGATGTCAAGTAGATTCAGGAATATTAACTTCTATAAAAATTTAGTATTGCTGTAAAAATGATAAACCAGTATATATCAAATAGTCTGACGAACTTTATGCTAGAAAAAAAGTACCAAGCATTTTAATAGCTTAGTACTCAAATTATGTTAAATTCTAATCATTTTTATCTTCAACTTTGTAAAATTTAACTCGATTAATTAAGTAGTCAAATAAGAACACACAGATTAAATTAAAGACAATAATAAAGAGTATCAATAACGGGTGGTCTTCTTGCTCATCTGTCATATTTAACAAATATAAAGTTTCAAAACTAATAGGTACGCCTTGTAATGCCAAACAGTAAATTAAATCATTTTCGACTTGGTCAATAAATGTATCTTCTTTTACTTCAAACCAAGCTGTAGCAATTATTGTCATGATGAACGCACTAATTGACCATATTAAGTTAAAATTCAGCTTATTGGAGAAAAAAAGCGCCATTCCAAATGTACACAACAATAGTAAGGCGGCTCTTGCTAATTTCATTTTCATCTCATTTCCTATAACCTTTCTTTTTGATTTTTTAATTATTATATAATTTATAATTATAAATGAAATATAATGTTAATCAACAGTCTAATCAGTAATTGCAGTTAAATCATAAAAAATGCTGCACTTATTTCATGATATTTAGCACTAAATTTAATTTAATTTATTTTTAATTACTCACTTTACATCTTAACAGTTATGTACTAACCTATAAGTTATTATTATCATAAATATAACTGAGATTTTAAGTTAAATTAAAACTGCTTTTTTGTATCTGAAAAAAATTCAGAGAGACATAGAAAAGTTGATATCTGTGAAAAATTTAATATTGCTTTGTGCATAATAAATCTTGGCAATATCATGATTGGAGCTATTAATAATGATCAAAAACCAGACTACGATGAAAGAACAACTGCTAATAGATCATGGCTATAAATATTTATGGTTTATTGTATTAGGCGCATTCTTATTAGTTTTAATCTTACCGTTTTTCAAATCTGTTGATTTAAGCGTTGGCGCCTTAGGTCTTCTACTATCAGCTTTGGCGGAAGTATTGACAACATTTTTTCAACACAAACATATTACCTTTATTATAAGTTTGGTTTTAGGTTGGCTATTAGCTCTAATAATTTGTGTTATTCTGTTTTTTTACATTATGTGGGCTTCGGGCAACATGCTTTTTGTCAAATAATGAATTTAAATAAATATTGCCACAGAAAAGAAAGAACACGAAAACAGGCAAACCACTTAATTTGTGGTTTGCCTGCTTTTTAGTTGATGCTCAAATAGCAGTGTCCGCTTAATTCATCATCCAGCTAATCGATCTATTATATTATTCTTTTAGTATCCCGGTAATTAAAACTAATGAAGTTAGACTTTAAAAGCTGCGCGCTATTTATCGTGTTCTTTGTGCCATTCTTTAATCTGCTCCAGCCTCTTTTTAAAGCGGTCTTCATGACCCTGCGAGGTTGGCAAATAATATTCATGTCCCTCTAAACTTGGTGGCATAGTTTTCATTGTCGTTAACTTGTCTTTAGCATAATGCGCCAGCTGGTAACCTTTACCATAGCCCAAATCTTTCATTAACTTAGTTGGGGCATTGCGAATCTGCAAAGGTACTGGTTCATCAATAGTCTTCTTAACATCTTCTTCAGCAGCTAGTCTAGCCTTATAAACTGCGTTTGATTTCGGAGCAAGTGACAGATAAATCACAGCTTCCGTCAAATGCACATCACATTCCGGCATCCCTATAAATTGGCAAGCCTGAAAGACGTTGACCGCTACATTCAGTGCATTAGTATCAGCCAAGCCAATATCTTCACTGGCAAAGCGCACTAGTCTTCGTGCAATATAAAGCGGATCTTCTCCACCTTCAAGCATGCGCGACAGCCAATAAATTGCCGCGTTTACATCGCTGTTACGCATTGATTTATGCAAAGCTGAGATAATATTGTAGTGTTCTTCCCCGTCTTTATCATACAAGACTGACTTTTGTGTGATTAATTGCCCCAGACTATCCATAGTCACGGCGATCGTATTACCACTTTTGTTGCCATTTAAAACCGCCATCTCCAGCGTGTTTAAAGCAGTTCTGGCATCACCGTTGGCAAATTTGGCAATGGCTTTAACCTCCTGCTCACTGATTTTGACGGTAAATTTGCCAAAACCGTTAGGGTTGCGCAAAGCATTTTGCAATAACTTGATAATATCTTTGACTTCAAGCGGTTTTAAGACAAAAACCTTGCAGCGTGAAAGCAGTGCCGAATTAACTTCAAAGGAAGGATTTTCGGTCGTGGCGCCAATTAACGTGATACTGCCACGTTCAACATAGGGTAAAAAAGCATCTTGTTGTGCTTTATTAAAGCGATGGATTTCATCTACAAATACCAGCGTTTTTTGCCCCACTTCGTGTTCTGCTTCAGCCTGCTTCATAATTTTACGAATTTTAGTAATGCTGCTGTCAACCGCACTAAAATTAAAAAAGCTCGCTTGACTCTGCCGGGCAATTATTTCAGCCAAAGTCGTTTTGCCGACTCCCGGTGGCCCCCAAAAAATCATTGAGGAAACCTGGTCATTATCAATGATTTCTCGCAAAATTTTTCCCGGTCCCAGCAACTGTTCTTGTCCTACAAACTGATCTAGATTTTGGGGACGTACACGGTTAGCCAATGGTTCATTTTGCCCATTATTTGCAAATAATGATTCTTGCTTCATCATTACATCTTCTTTGTTTACTTCTAGACACTTACTAACCTAATTATACAAGTATTTGTACGCTAGCAAAAACAAATGAACATCTGTTTGCTCTGATTTTACTAACTAGTTTGCGTTATAATTATATTAGGTATTAAGTTACACATAATGAGGTGAAGATATGGAATTTTTTAAGAAAATTGGTCTTGGCTTAGCCGCAACAATGTTGACAATTAGTCCGCTGCTGCCAAGTCTAAATCATATTCAAACAGTGCAAGCTGCGCCAAAAACACAAAAACTAGCTAAAAACAGAATTACTTTAGTCAATGACGCACCCGTATATAATCAATATGGTCAAAGACTTAAAGCAAGAAAAAACGGAGATCTATCTAAAATTGAAGCAGATGTGAATGGATTCTGTTATGTTTCTTCTTTTGATATCGACTCCTTAGATTATTACGGCACAATAATGATTAATGGGCAAAAATACTATAAAATTGGTCAAGGAGAATATATTAATGACGGTGATGTCAATAACGTTAACGGCAAAAGCTCTAAGACCGGTAAGCTGGTTTTGAATCACAGATCTGCAATCTATACTAAAACCGGTAAGCTAAAAGGCAAGACTCTACCAGTTAAATCAGTCGTTAACTATCAGGGTCAGGTTAAGCAATCTCAATCTCAATCCAAGCAAAAATATTATTTTGCAAAATTTAACGTTTCTGAGCAAAAGGCAACCTTTTATTATTTGCCGACAGAAACAGTTAATGGTAAAGACTGTTATGCAATAGGGAAAAATCGTTATATTAGAGCAAATAACGTTGACAGTATAGATGGGTATCCTCTTATGTATAATGGCGTTACCTATGCCACTGTTCTCAAAAAGACGACAACTCAAACATTAACCAATGATTCTACTAAGCACGTTCTAAAAAAGGGTCAAAAAATTAAAGTTGATTTAGCGGTCCAGCCTTGGGCAGAAGACTTTGAAGGCTATATCTATCGCCTGCACGATTATCCTAACGAATATGTTGGTCAAAGTTACATTAAATTGAGAAACTATTTGCCAACATCAAGTTACGATGAACTTACATTCACCTATGTAAGGCCTAATACTACGACAAATACTAAATTCTATAATTTTGACGGTACTCCAACAGGTATCAGTTACAGGAACCGTAAGCAAAACCCCTTGACCGTTGATGGTCTTTATTACTTATGGGTACCTAGTGAAAAGAAAGCAGAACTGTTTTATCACTATTTAACCTACAGAATAGACAGAAACTATTTTGTTAATAACGATGGTACTGACCTTAAAAAACCAGAGTTTGACAAAAACAATAAACTAATTGAATCGACAGAAGATAAGATCCATTATACTAACAGCTTTGTCAAAGCTAGTGATGTTACTTTCGCCAGTGGAATTAAGCTTACCCCTCTCAATACTGCTAAAGACGCTGAGAACGATCAGAAAGTAGCAACAGATAAGGATAAGCAAGAATTGCAAAGAAAATTTGAGGAAAATAAGAATAACAAGAATGTTAAGTGTGAGCAACAAAGTGCAGTAAGTAATTATAATAACGCTTTGATGATTGCTTCTTCTATTTTACAATCTCCAAAAGCAACGATTGCACAAGTAAAACAGGCAATTTGGTTACTTGACACAACCAAAATTCAATTAAGTACTTTAAACTTCGCCGAATGGAGTTAAATTAAAAAATAGAGTTAGTCCACTTAAACAAGAGTGGTTTAACTCTATTTTTATGTTAATAATTTGGTTAACGCATAGCTAATCTAATAGTTCTGCATCGAGCAAGAACATGATTAGCATAGGTTTCTCCTTTATATGAAAAGCGCAGTTGATCAAAATATAATAAGTTACCATCTGACACAACTGGAAGAAACTCGCGTGGGTACATCAAATAAATATTCCAAAAGTATAAATATTCTGTATCACATAAATTCTCAATAATTTCTACTTGAGATTCAACCGTAGGTGAAATTTTTGTATAAAATTTAGAAAAATTTATATGATCATAATTAAAGTTTAGTACATAAAGCAATGTTTCTGCATCATACGGTTTTCTTCCAAAATCTTTCTCTTTTTCCGAACTTATTATTATTTGTTTGAAATATTTTTGCGCATAATCATCATATGAAAATTGCTCTAAATTAAATAAATCTACCAATTCTCTATAGATATGAAGTTTTTTACCATTAGTAACTACATGATCTGCTTCTTTTTGAATCTTTTCAAATTTAGAAATAACATATTCATCAGCACTTGCTTTATATTTTAATTTTTCTTGCTCTGACAATTGGCTGTTTATCTTCGTTTTTCTTCCATCATAAAGCTGACTAGCATATTTTTGTAATACAAATCTGATTAAGTCATTTGGCATCTCATATTCTGAAGACCCCACTACTTCAATAGCTACTTCTGCCATAAATGAATAGTCTTTTTTTGCTACATCCTTAGTGATAAAATAATAAAATTCTAGATAATCTTTCTTATTTTTTATATAAAATATAGATTTTAGTTCCTCTTTATTCTTTGAAGTTTCAATTAATTCTGCCATACTATGATTTGTTGCTAGGTCATCAATAAAATAAGAAGTAGGGTTCTTTTTAAAACTTATTCGTAACGAGTTATTTGTGAATAAAATTCTATTAATTAAATTTTCAATTTCTGTTTTACTTTTTCCTGCTTGCACAACTGAATGATTATTTAACAAATCATTATAATAATTTCGGTGAAACAAATACAAATAAATAATAAGCAATTCTTGCGTTAAGTAAACCTTATCAAGTTTATTCCTACCTATTAATTGATTCTGTACATAATTCAAATATTTATTAGCATCTCTGGCATTTTTTCTTTCATTAATAAAAATTTCGGCTATATCATTAAATTCAAAATCCCTAGTATATTTATAAAGATAAGACTTTTTGTCAGGATTTTTATAGTTTTGTAGATTATTTCTAATTTTCGTATTAATTAATTTTGTAATATTCTCCGATTGTAATTGCACAGGTAATCCGATTTGACGATCAATTATCTTACTTAAATAGTTATCTTCATTTTTACTTATTTTATCAAAATCACCTACAAAAATGATTCTTGTCTTTCCGTTAAGTTGGTTGAAGAACAAGTAAAGTTCGTTTTGTACATCCTTATGTAGTCTGTCAAAATCATCAACTATCAAAATCCTGGGGTGCTTTTTACGTTGCAAGTTTCTTTTATCTATCCACAATAATAACCTATCCATATCAAAAAATTTATTTTGATAATATGTAATTAAAGTTGTGATTAAGCACGCTACAACTACTAACCAACTTTTTTCATGATTACTAAGTTGCCTTTGAATAATAGTAATTGTTGATAAGTATGTACTAGCTACAACTGTTATAAAGAGCAGTGCAATATATAGAATTATCTTTAGCCAATAGAATCTTGGATGAATAGCTTCGAATATATTTTGAGCAAGTGAAGCTTTATTTTTAGGTTTCCATAATTCCAAATAAACAAATTTAAAATTGTTATTACTTACATTCTCAACTTCTTTCAAGTACTCGGTTTTTCCGCTTCCCCAAGTACCATTAAGAAAAAAAGTTTTAGGTTGCCCTTCTTCAAGCTCCTTTGCAAAAGCTTTAGCAACATTAGTAGTGTTAATTTTATCTATTTTCCAATCTTGATCCATGCTACCTCTCACTAAAAACTTCATTTTACTAATGGTCCCAATAACATTACTTTTTAGTCCAAAATTTATAAAGTCTAATGCAAAATAAAAACTGGACTAATATATCTTAAAATTATTTTGCAGGTAGAATCTAATGATATTAAGATTCACTTCAAACTAAGACTACTTTTTAAGTTCATTATATGCTGTTTTACACCTAAAATAGTTCAAAAAATTGCAGTTTACTTTTCAAAAATATTGAAAGCCACGCAAAAGTTTAGGTAATTTATATAATAAAACAATTTTAGACATCAGTTTAGGGTACAATGATATTAACATAAGCGTTTTTTGTGAGGTCATAAAATGAAATTTTTCAAGAAAGTTGGCATTGGCTTAACAGCCTTGGCTTTATCCACCACTCTATTTTTGCCATATACTGCTAACTCCCAAACCGTAGAAGCAGCTCAGAAAGCCAAAGGAAAAGTCACACTGCTTGAGAGTGATTATGTTTACAACCCGTCAGGCCATAAAATAAAATTGAAGCAAAATCGGGGTACACATAGCTATAACATTCCTAACGGCTTTAGTGCTGATCCCAAAGGCTATTTGATTACAGAAATGATAGTTTATGATGATGACAGTAGAACCAGTTATCCCTACTACGGCACTAAAAAAATTAACGGACAAAAATTTTACCACTTGGGACATAACTATTACATTAATAGTGCTAATGTTTTAAAAGTCAATGGGCGCAATATCACACAAGGTAAATTGACCATCAAACACGATGCACTGATTTACACCAAGACTGGCAAAACAATGGGAAAGAAACTAAGAACTAATACAGTTGTTAAGTACCAAGGAAAAGCTAAGTCTGCTACTAAAACACCCAAATATTTTTACTACCTTAATGATGTCGCAAGGTACTTCCAGCCCAAATACGTACCTACCCACAAAATAAAAGGAAAATATTTTTACTCTTTAGGACATAATAGTTATATTAAAGCAGCTAACGTCGGCTACATTAACGGTCACATTGCTCGCTACAACGGCGTTTCGTCAGCGACTGTTCTTAAGAACACATCCAGCATAACGGTAAATTATTCTGCCGTTAAACGTAAACTGAAAAAAGGACAGAAGATTAAACTTGATTTAACTGTTATTCCTTACCAAAATGACGGCTTTGAGGGTTATCTTTACAGACTGCATGACTATCCGGATGAATACGTTGATGAGGACAATGTTAAATTGAAAAAGAATTTGCCTATCATTGACTATCGCGACTTAGTTTATACTTACGTTACGCCAGTGACAGACAACAGCGTTGAACTTTATGACACATCTGGCAAGACAATTGGTAAACGTATTATAAAGCCGCAATACAGTAATCTAACAGTTGATGGCTTAATGTATCTCTGGGTACCTGAGGAAAATAAGGCGGAACTGTTTTATCATTGTTTAAATTACAGTGACGCTAGTGTGATTGATGCCAACCAACCAAACTCGGTGCCAAATTCAGAACCAACTTACCCTGCAAAAAAGCAAGCATTAATCTATGGCAATAGCTTTATTAAGGTGAATGATGTGAAATACGTCAGCGGGTTAAAGCTAAAAGCACTGAATACGATTGAGCAGGCTGAAAATGGGCAAAAGATTGCGACAGGAGCTGACAAGCAGGAACTGCTCACACTTTTTAACGAAGGAAAAGATATAGCACAAAATAGCTCTTATGATAATCTCATGTCTAATTATGATTGTGCCTTAAGAAACGCTTCTGCTATTTTAAGGTCTGATAAGGCAACTGTCACGCAAGTAGATGAAGCTGTCTGGTACGTTAAAACCGCTAAAAAGCAGCTGACAACTATGTCTACCCCTCCCGGTGATTAAATGGCTACTGGCCGGAGCAATATTAGTTTTACAAAAATAGTCCAAGCAAATATAATAGACAATATGTAGAGCATGGCAAAAACGATACTATCAGTTTAATGCTGGTTCATTAGCTACTAATTATTAAAAAACAGCTATCAACTGATAAAAAGTTGCGACAAGCCTAGCGATAAAGGATATTGAAATCAAATTTAAAGGAGTAAATCAAAGTGAAATTACATAAAAATATTATTGTTGCAGCTGTTGCGGGTATTACCGTTTTAGCGCCAGTTATTAGTCAAACTTCAGCTGTTTTAGCAGATGTAGCTGCAACTAACGAAACAAATACTAATACCAACACTAATACAAATAATCCAGATACAAGTGCAACAGATAAAACTGAAACTCCTGTAGCTGAACCAATTTCCCAACCTATCCAAGATAATGATCCCGAGCCTAAGACCAATATCCACAAGACTAAGAAGACCTGGTCAAAACGCCATCAGAAAGCAAATAATTATTTCAATAAGAACGTCAAGAAGGGGCAAAAGTTAACGAATAAGACTAAAAAATTAGCCCTATACAAGAAGATCTTGAAGCATTTTAAAAATTATAAGACTAAGTATGCCAAGACTTTCAAGAATTATCTTAACGCTGAAATTAAGTGGTTAAACAGACAAATTAAATTGGAAAATGTTCCTACTACTAAACCATCGGGTGATTTGAAGCCACAACCTGTAAATCCTCCTAAGAAGAATAAGGTTAAGAAACATTATGGTTGGAGTGATGTAATAGCATATGAGGATTATTTAAATGATTATAGCTATTATAAAAAGGGTCCAAATAAATACAATATACCTTATGTAAAAAAAGATATTAAAGCTTTGAAGAAACGGGGTTACAAGTTTAACGCTGACTTATCCGATAAGAGTTATAAAGAACATAACAAGAAACTGGCAAAACGTGAGGGTAACCTGTGAAGATAAACTTATTAATGAAGGCAAATTAAAATAATTTTCAGTGCCCTAACTAATAAAACAAAAAGGCTAATTCGTACTTAAAACGAACTAGCCTTTTTTGTCTTATCTATTTAAGCTTGAACCCTTTAGGCAGCCGGGGTTTTTTGCCATTATACATAACATAAGTTTCTTTGGGACTCTTTTTAGCCGAATGGTTATACAGTTTTAGCAATTGTTTTTCTGTATATTTCTTGCCTTTCGGCTTTCTAATTGTCCCTTTACCCACTGCTTGGATATGTTTAAAGCCCTTGCCTACTCCCGAACTTTTACGTAAGCGGTAATGCCCGAGCTTGACAACAAAGCCTTTGGGATTACCGGCGTTGAGCAAAATTTGACTGTTATGAATGTTAAAATTGCTTAAATCAACTCCAACTAATTTTTTATCGTTTTCAAACATTATTGTTGAAGATTTTAGTTTCGGTAAATGCCAGCCACTTAAATTCACATACATCAGATTAGTACAATCATTAAACATCCCAGTTGTACTAGTAACATTAGTCATTCTGAAATGCGAAAGATCTATGCTAACCAAACTCTTATTATCAGCAAACATATAAGTCATGTCTTTAACATTCTCAGTGTTCCAGCCATCCAAGTTCAAATTGGTTAAAGAATAATCTCCAGTAAACATCCCCCACATGGTGGTAACTTTGGCAGTATTTAAATGACTTAAATCTAGACTTTCTATAGTAGGATCTTCCGCAAACATTTCCCGCATATTGGTTACATTTGATGTATCTAAATGATTCAAATTTATGCTTTTTAAATTAGGATTTTTCGCAAACATTTCCCGCATATTAGTTGCATTTGACGTATCTAAATGATTCAAATTTATACTCTTTAGATTAGGATTTTTCGCAAACATTCCTCTCATGTTTTTAACATTATGAGTATCAAGTTTGGCTAGATTTAATTGCTCTAACTGTGAAAAGCCTTCGAACATGTATGACATGTTTGTGACATTTGCCGTATGCAATTTGCTCAAGTCAACATCCGTTAAATTAGGACATTCAACAAACATATACGACATATCTGTTACCTTATTGGTGTCCCAATTGTCTAAAACTAATTTTGTTATTTTGCTTGAAGCAAACATATTTGACATCTTAATAACATTACTGGTATCTAATGAACTAAGGTCCAGGGTCTTTACCCCAGTTGTTCCTGAGAACATGTTTTCCATGTCTGTAACTTTACTAGTATTGAGTTTGGCAAAATCTAAATTAGAAATATCAGCCCGCTCAAACATTCCTGACATATCAGTCACATTACTTGTATCAAGGTCAGCAAAATTAAGATTTTGAAGTTTGGTTAGACTAAACATATTACTCATTTCAGTAACGCGACTGGTGTTAAAACTACTCAAGTTAATGCTTTTGGCAGTGCAACCATTAAACATATAATCCATTTTAGTGACATTACTAGTATTAAAACTGGTCAAGTTAATGTTTTCAGCAGTGCAATTACTAAACATATAATTCATGTTAGTGACATTGCTAGTATTAAAACTGCTCAAATCTAGCGTTGAAAGTCCTGTGGACTCAAACATTCTATTCATATCAGTTACTTTATCAGTTTGAAAGTGACTTAAATCAAGCTCAGTCAGAGCCTGATCCATATCAAACAAGCCACTCATGTCAATGACTTCACTGGTGTCAACTAAGTCCAGTCCCTTAATGTCTCTCAAATTATTTAGCTCGCTAAACTTATATTTTGAATCTGCAGGAAGTTTTACGGGGGAGGCAAAAACAATATGGGTAATATTTTTCCCCCAACTCCATTCTTCATTAAACGGGCGACTCGAAAGAGTGCTATTTTTCTGAGTTCCTTTAATTGTCAGAGTTCTGGTAACAATATCATAATTCCAGTTGCAGTCACCATCTTTGCCCGACCAAATACCTGGTATTTCTTGAATATCATTATTCACTTGGTCGCTAGCAGCAGGTTTATTAGTTGCAGCAGAAACCGGCTTAACAGCAGTTGCCATTAAGTTCAGTCCACAAAAAGCAAGACTGCTGCTAACACCAACTTTTTTAACTAAACCTAAAATTTGTTTTGAATGGTTGTGATTCATTATCATGACCTCCTTTTCATTAACTTAATTATAAGCCGTTTCAAACCCCAAATATTGCAAAATATAATTTTCCTAGTTGCTAAAAATAATGAAAGCCAGGCAAATCCATTAAATTCACCAGATAAAATAAATTTGAGTTTCATTTTAGGTTACGATAACATTAAATTATAAGCTCATCTTTGTAAGGTCATAATTTGTGAGGTCATAATATGAAACGTTTTAAGAAAATTTATATTGGACTAACAGCCTTATTACTAACTGCTGGTCCATTATTGCCAAATATCACCAATTCCCAAACAGTAGAAGCTACTCAGAAAGCCAAAGGAGAAGTTACGCTGCTTAAAAATGATTATGTTTATACTCAAGCAGGTCATAAAATAAAATTGAATATTTCTCACGGCTTTACCGTTCCTGAAGGTTTTAGCGCTGATTCCAAGGGCTACGTGATTACTGACATGGAAATTGATGAATACAGCGATGGCAGAACCAGTTATTCCTACTACGGCACTAAAAAAATTAACGGGCAAAAATTTTACAACCTTGGTCATAACTATTACGTTAAAAATGCCGATATTTTAGAAGTAAAAGGCCATGATATTAAAAAAGGCAAACTAGTATTAAGTCACAATTCATTGATTTACACCAAGACTGGCAAAGCAACTGGTAAGAAATTAAGAACTGATGCAATTGTCAAGTATCAAGGAAAAGCTAAGACTGCTACCAAAACACCCAAATACTTTTATTATCTTAATGATTTAGACAGATACTTCAAGCCCAGATATATACCTACTCATAAAATTAAAGGGAAATATTATTACTCTTTAGGACATAATCGCTACATTAAGGCAGCTAATGTCGGCTACATTAATGGTCACATTGCTCGCTACAATGGTGTTTCGTCAGCGACTGTCCTTAGGAACACCTCCAGCACAACGGTAAATTATTCTGCTGCAAAGCGGAAACTGAAAAAAGGACAAAAGATTAAACTTGATTTAACTGTTATTCCATACGAAATTGATGGCTTTGAGGGTTATATATACAGATTGCACGATCACCCAGATGAATATGTTTCAGAATACGAAGTTAAACTGAAAAGGAACCTGCCTATCATTGACTATAGCGACTTAGTCTACACTTATGTCACCCCATTAGCAGGCAACAGCGTTGAACTTTATGATACTTCTGGCAAGGCAACTGGTAAGCATATCATGAAGCCGACACATAGTAATCTGACGGTTGATGGCTTAATGTACTTGTGGATTCCTGAGAAAAACAAGGCGGAACTGTTTTATCACTGTCTAAATTACAGCGACACTAATGTAATTGATGACAGTCAACCAGATCCGGTATCAGATCAAGACTCAGTAACCCACAGTAATAATCCAAAATTAAACTATGGCAATAACTTTATCAAAGTTAGCGATGTTAAATACGTCAGCGGGTTAAAGCTGAAAGCACTTAATACGGTTGAGCAGGCAAAAAATGATCAAAGAGTTGCAACGACTGCTGACAAGCAAGAATTACTGGCACTTTTTAATGAGGGCAAAGATTTAGATCAAAATGCTAAATATGATACGGATCTAATGAATAATTATGATAGCTCCTTAAGTAATGCCTCTGCCATAATAAGATCTGATAAGGCAACTATCGCCCAAGTTGATGAAGCTGTCTGGTATGTTAAAACTGCTAAAGAGCAACTGACAACTATGTCTGTTCCTCAGGGCGATTAAATTTTTTAGACTAATACAAAAGGCTAATTCGTACTTAAAACGAACTAGCCTTTTTTGTCTTATCTATTTGAGATTGAATCCTTTAGGCAGCTGGGGCTTTTTGCCATTATACATAACATAAGTTTCTTTAGGACTCTTTTTAGCCGAATGGTTATACAGTTTTAGCAATTGCTTTTCAGTATACTTCTTGCCCCGAGGCTTGGCAATTGTGCCTTTGCCAACAGCTTGGATATGTTTAAAGCCTTGGCCTACTCCTGAACTCTTACGTAAGCGGTAATGACCGAGCTTGACAACAAATCCTTTAGGATTACCAGCATTTTTCAAAATCTGACTATTATGAATATTAAAATGGCTTAAATCAACTCCAGCTAGCTTCTGATCATTAGTAAACATTTCCGTTGAATCATACATTTTTGGTAACCGCCAGCCACGCAAATCAACAAAAACAAGATTATCACAGTCCATAAACATTTGGCTGACCCTGGTAACCTGACGTGTATCCCAAGTATGCAGGTCAAGCTGTTCAAGACTTTTTGCACCTTTAAACATCCTAAGCATATCAGTAACTTGGGCAGTATTAAAGTATCTCAAGTCAATGTCTTTTAGACTGCTGTCACCACTGAACATTGAATTCATCCAGCGTACGTTCTTGGTATTCCAGCCCGTTAAATTGAGCTTAGCCAAAGAGCTGTCTCCAGAAAACAGCGAGATCATATTAGTAACGTTGCTGGTATCAAAACTGCTTAAATCCAAACTAGTAACAGCTGGATTGTCTGCGAACATTTCTTTCATATCTTTAACTTTACTCGTATCAAAGTGACTGAAGTTTAGCTGATCCAAATGGGCGAATTTTGCAAACATACCAGACATATCTGTAACATTACCGGTATTAAAGCCGCTTAAGTCAAGTTTAGTTAAGTCAGAACACCCTTGGAACATATTTTTCATACTAGTGACGTTTTTGGTGTTCCAATTAGCCAAATTTAAGTGAGTAACATTACTACCCCTAAACATTTCCGCCATATCTGTCACTTGACTAGTATCAAAATTACTCAAATCAAGACTTGACAGATTTTGGGTACCGGAAAACATACCTGACATATTATTAACTTTACTAGTGTTAAAGTGCTCAAGATTTAGTTCAGGAACTTTTATTCCAGCAAACATACCAGACATGTTAGTGACATTATCGGTATCAAAATTAGCCAGATCAAGCTCTGCCACATCGCTATCCGCAAACATATCTGCCATATCGATCACTTGGCTGGTAGCAAAACTTTTCAAATTAAGATGTTTCATCGGGCTGTTTCTAAACATACCGCTCATATTTGTGACTTTGCTTGTATTAAAACTGCTCAAATCTACTTCTGTTAATGCTGTGTTGTCAAACATTCGTTCCATGCTAGTCACTTGGCTGGTATCAAAGTGACTCACATCAGCTTTAGTTAGAGCTTTGTCATTAGTAAAAAGCAAAGCCATATTTGTCACTTGACTAGTATCAACTTTGTCGAGACCTGTAATATCCTCCAAATACTCAAGACCGGAAAACTTTTCTGCCGAATTCGGAGCCATTTGAACTGGTGTTTCAAACACAATATGCTCAATATTGCCAGACCATTTAAACTGCTTTAAAAATGGTGTGCTGGATAATTGACTGCTCTTTTGCGCGCCACTAATCCGCAGAGTTCTACTAATAACGTCGTATTGCCATGTGCAGCTGCCATCAGTGCCAGTCCACAGACCGGCATCAGATGGCAAACCTGTCGCACTAATTGGGACAACAGCAGGAGTTTCTGTTGCAGCAGCAACATTTACGTTTGTTTGCACCGTTACGACTAAACCTAATGCCATTGTTGCAATACCTATCCCAGTTTTTTCAAACTTGATTAAATTTGGAAGCTTCATCTTGATACCTCTTTTCTCTTACCCTAATTATACGGGTTTTTTGCTTAAAACTTATTAATGATTTAAAACTTAAGTTAAACTTTGCCAGACTGTTATTCTTTTACTGTAAGACATGTATTGCTGCACCTATATTAGGTTATAATAAATTTAGTAGAAAGAATTAGTAAGGAGGTAAATCATGAAACTTACCAAAAAAATCTGTTTGGCGATTACGGCTTTGGCATTGGTCGTCACACCTTTTTTAGCAAATTGCAATCAAATACATACAGTTGCAGCTGCCAAAAGCAGTAAAAAGACCGCAAAGGGTAAAATCACGTTAATCTATGATGCCCATCTTTATAATAAATATGGTCATAAAATTAAAAACAAGAACAAATATCTGCCTTATGCTGAAGATGATGCCAGTGGCTATAAGTACATTCCAGGATTCAATGCAGATGTTATGCAATATTACGGCACCAAAATAATTAATGGACAAAAATTCTATAATATTGGTGATGGCTGCTACATTAGTACGGCGGATATTAAAGAAGTCAATGGTAAGAACAGCAAAAAGGGCAAATTGGTTTTATTACAGAAATCAGCTGTATATACTAAAGCCGGTAACAAGAGTGGTTATACTTTACCTAAGCGCGCTATTGTTAAGTATCAGGGCAAAGTTAAACAAGTTAAGTCAAGACCAAAATACTATTATAGTAAATACTTTAAATCAGATAACGATGAGCACTTTTTCTATCTTCCACTCACAAAAATCAAAGGGAAAAATTATTATGCCATTGGTAAAAATCGCTATGTCAAAGCCTATAATGTTGCAAGTTTAGATGGTTATCCTCTAACTTACAATGGGGTTACAACGGCCATCGTTCTCAAAAAGACAGCTACTCAGACTTTAAACGAAATGAAAACCAAACATATTTTAAAAAAGGGTCAGAAAATAAAAGTTGACTTAGCTGTTGAACCTTGGGCAGAAGATTTTGAAGGCTATATTTTCCGCCTGCATAATCATCATGATGAATACATAGATGAAAACTGTATCAACCTGAGAAATTACTTACCAACGACCGACTACTCTGATTTAACCTATAGTTTTGTTACTGCAAAGACTACTGCAAACGTTAAGCTCTATGACGCCACAGGAAAATCCGTTGGGATTAGTTTTAATACTGCAAAGCAGTCTGATTTTAATGTTGACGGCTTATTCTATATTTGGAATGCGGCTACAAACAAAGCGGAGTTGTATTATCACCTTCTGAGTAACAATTTAGACAGAAAAGCCCTTATCAACAATGATGGCACACAACTAAAGGCTCCAGCGACTGACAAAAAATATGGTCCAATCACTCTAACCACCAGTGAAAAAATAATAGCAGCTAACAGTTTCGTCAAAGCAAGTGATGTGAAATTTAGCTGGGGCATAAAACTTTCTCCTGTAAACACTTCATTAGCAGCTGAGCAGAAACAGAAAGTAGCAACCGACAGCGATAAAGTGAAGCTCCAGAAAGACTTTGACTCTGGACAGCAAACTATTAACGAGAGTGTCCATTATGATGCACTTATGCAGAGCTATGACTATGCTTTAGCTAATGCTGCTGTTGTCTTACGGTCGAGCAAAGCGACACTGGCACAAGTAGATCAGGCAATCTGGCTGTTAAAAACTACTAAAACACAAATAAAAACTTTAAACTTCCCTGAATTTGCCTAAAGTTTACTAAAAAGACAAACTAAAAAGGATTAGTTCTGAAATGTGATGTGAACTCTCAAATTTGTCCTAAATTTGGAGGTCATATCAATGAGCTAATCCTTTTATTTTACTAAAAATCAAAAATGAAATGATTTTGGTAACTGTGGTTTTTTACCGTTATACATAACATAGGTTTCTCTAGGGCTCTTTTTGGCAGAGTGATTATACAGCTTAAATAATTGCTTTGCAGTAAATTTTTTGCCTTTCGGTTTTCTAATTGTTCCTTTGCCTACAGCTTGAATGTGCTTAAATCTTTGTCCTACACCTGAACTCTTACGTAAACGGTAGTGGCCCAGCTTCACAGCAAACCCTTTTGGATTGCCTGCCTGATTTAAAATCCTGCTGTTATGAATATTAAAATTAGTCAGATCAACCCCCGCTAATTTCTTGTCCTGCATAAACATATCAGTCGAATCAGTCAGTTTAGGCATGTGCCAGCCGTGTAAATTAACATTAGTAAGGTTAGGACATTGAGCAAACATCTCACTTACTTCAGTTATTTTGCGGGTGTTCCAATTATGTAAATCAACAGTTTTGAGACTCTGATCATTTTTAAACATCTCATATGCTTCAGTGAGACTATTAGTATTAAGATGACTTAAATTAATATTGACCAGCTGCGGGTCGTTTTTAAACATGCGACTCATACTCCTGACCCGTTTGGTATTCCAGCCTTTCAAATTAACTGTCTTTAAATTGTCATCATCACTAAACATGCCAAACAAGGTCGTATTAGACTTAGTATTAAAATGACTTAAATCTATGCTGGTAATTTTTTTCATACCAGAAAACATATAGCTGGTGTTAGTCACCTTGCTGGTATCAAAATGACTAATATCAAAATCAGTTAAATTTTCAGCACCGTTAAACATGCTAAACATATCAGTTACCTTGCCGGTATTAAAGTGCTTAATATTTAAACTGACGATATTCTTTAATCTGGCAAACATAGTGCTCATGTCAGTAACATTGGCAGTATTCCAGCCCGTCAAATTAAGTTGTTTTAATGCTGTATCGTCTGAAAACATGCCTGACATATTAGTTACTTTACTAGTATCAAAATTACTCAAATCCAAACTGGTCAGATTTGAATTCCCAAAAAACATAGTTTTCATATTTTTGACATTGCTAGTATTAAAATTGCTCAAGTTTAGAGTTGTTATGTTCTCACTATGAGAAAACATGCTGCTCATGTCCGTTACGTTTTTGGTATTAAAGCCTGAGCAGTCGAGCTGTTTAATCATGCAATTATCGAACATTCCGCTCATATTTTGTACTTTACTGGTATCAAAGCTATCTACATTAATCGTTTCTGCCTTAGTACTGGAAAACATATTTGCCATATCGGTTACTTTGCTAGTATTAAAGTTTTTTAAATCCAGCTTTTTAAAATTGGCTGCCGCAAACATGTTGTTCATAGTGGTTACATTTGCGGTATTCAATTTACTCAAATCTATTGCTGTAGCAGTAGCATTATCCATACCTAATCTGTTGAACATGTTACTCATATCTGTAACTTTATCAGTATTAAAATTACTAATATCTAAACTATTAAGTTTCATATCACCGGCAAATAAACCAGACATATTGGTTACATCACTAGTATCAGCGTTTTCTAAACCCTTAATATCAGACAAATATCTCAAATTGGCAAATTTTTGTTTTGAATTTGCAGGTAACTTAAACGGACCTTCAAAAACGATATGCTCAATACTTCCAGCCCATTTGAATTCTTTGGTAAAAGGTGTACTTGACAGTTGTGCTCCTTTAGCACCACTAATAGTCAGCGTATTAGTAAGGACATCATATTGCCACGTGCAGCTGCCATCAGTGCCAGTCCAAAAGCCCAGCTGATTATTGACAGTATTGGTTGCAGTCGGTGTTGTTTTTGCAGTTTGATCGTTAGCAGCAGGTGCAACAGAAGCTGCCAAAACATTCTGGACCAGATTAGCGCCACTCATCATGCCCAAGACTGCGGCAGCCATACTGATCCCCAATTTTGCTAAAATATTTTGCTTGAATTTAGTTGACTTCATTTTTTGACCTCCTTTTCCTCTTAATTTCATTGTAAGCCTTTTAAAAGTTAAATAATATCTTCTTTTGCGTTTACTTGCGCTAGTTTCCAGCCAGTCATAAAGTGCTGCTCGCGTAAAGAACGCAAGTCAGTATAATCACTCTCCAGGCTATCAATTGCATCCTGCAGTTTTTTGTTTTGCTTACGCATCTGGTCAAGTTCAGGATCATTAACAACACCCTTCAGGTGCATTTTAGCGGCTAATTCCCGTCGTCTTTCCTCAAATTCACCCTTCAAAGTAGCAAGAGCATCTTCATATTTGACCAGTTTTCGGTTAACTTCAGGAATTTCATTATTTAAACTGACAAACAATTTATACGGCATGTTAGACTTGATGCGATTGCATTCCGTGCAGGATAAAATCAGGTTGTCAAAATCATTATTATGTGAAAGTGAAACCGGGTCTTTGTGATCGACGCTACGTCCGCGCCTGCCGCAATATTGGCAGCGATAATGGTATTTAGCGCGAATGCGCTCACGGTCAATATAATCCACTTCATTTAGTTTAAAGTCGACGGTTAATCCTAATTTACTCAGATTTTCGGCAAAAGTGAATTCGCTGCTGGGCACAAAGTCAGTTTGACCTGTCTCGCTGTCTATTACTGCCTGATTAAAATCATGTGCTGATAGCTGTTGCTGGGCTAATTCATTGCCATCATAATCCCGAATAAAAGCCTCATAGCGCTTACGCATGTCATTTTTAGCAACCAAAAATGTTGAATTATCTGCGACTTCATCTTTTCCTATAAAAGTAAACAATAAGCATTGCGCAAAAACTTTAACCGCAATATTGGCAAAATCTTCCGGCTTTTCTCCTCTTTGAATGCATAGATCGCAAATACTAGTCAGTTTAGGATTAATCAGACCCGTTTGTTTAAAATGTTTGGCATTTATGCGCAATCCACACGCACTGCATTGAAACTTCACTTTTAAGCATTCTCCTTAGAGCAAAATGTATGTATCATTAATCTAATTCTACTCAATTTAGAGCAATAAAAAAAGGCGGACGAAAGTTTCATCCACCTTTTAGTCTTGTTTAAAAACAAACTATTTATTTTCGTCTGCTTTGGCCTTGTTCAAGAAAGCAACAACTGCTGCCACGTGCGCAACACGTTTCTTGCCGTTCTTCTTGTTCTTAGGTCTTTGGTTTGGTTCACAACCAGTGTTGTAATTTTCACCTTTACGCATAGTACTATACTTCCTTTCAAGATTTTCGAAAATCTTATATAGTTTAACACTTAGGACTTTTTGAAGCAAGATTTGCTGATATTGAGTCATACGTTTTACCATTAAAAAAAAGCGTTCCATAATGGAACGCTATAAAATAAAGTTATTTTTGAGCACATATTATTAGTTAAATGAACTAATTATTTTCACTAACTGTCATGGCAGCATCAATTACGCCACTATCGTCTGCCAAACTGATAGCTGCATTTTTTTCATCTACTACTAAATCGTTGCCTAAATATTGCATTTCTGCTGGACTGGTATATAAGTCTAAGCCAATATTATTTTCAACATTAATTGAAAAATCTGGGTCTTTCTGATCCAAGACTACAAATTGAAAACGAGTACCAGCCGCACAGCTGCCAGCAATATTAGAGTACTTGTTAGAACCATCGTTTAGTGACAATAAAACAACCTGTCCATCTTTCACACTTTTTTTGATTTTATCAGCAGCACCTGATTTAACATTCATTTTAACTGATTCGGAATTACTCATTTTAATATTTCCTCCTAATCCTTAGCAATTTTCTCAAGTATAGGATATATTAAGTTATAGTGTCAAAAATTATGTTTATAGTAAAAGTGCTTTTCACCATGAAAAATTTATTATTGCGTATAACAGAAAAAAAGGTCAAAATGTATATAGCGATTATAGATGATTATAACTTGTGAAAGGGGACATTTTATGACCGTCTTGAAAAAGGTTTTTAGTGATAAAATCCTGCAGATTACTTTTGTAATAACGATTATCAGTCTTTTTTTTGCTAGACCGCGGCTTGAGGATATTAACTTACATACTATTTTTTCAGTCGCCGCGATGCTAATCATTATTCAAATATACGCTTACTTGCACGTTCTGGACGTGCTGGCGTATAAACTGACCAGTATTGCCGACAATATGCAGAAATTAAACATCTTGTTTACGCTTCTAGCGATTATTTCTGGGATGTTTCTCGGCAATGACATAACAGCGCTTACATTGATTCCCCTATATTTAAATATTGCCAAAAGATGTGACTTGCCACAAATTTTGCCTGTCACTTTAATTGGTATGGGTGCGAATATTGGAGCTGCTTTTACTCCGTGGGGCAACCCCCACAATATTTTTTTGGTCAGTAAATATTCTGTTAATGCTCTGCAGTTTTTCTCTTGGTCTTTGCCCTATTTATTAATGGCATTAATCATTACGTTTATTATTTTTTACTTTATCCCTCGTAAAAAAATTCCCAGACAAGATATTAAACAGATTAATATCAGTTTAAGACCCACAATCATTACTACAGCAGTATTCGCCTTATTTTTCTTAGGGGTATTTAAGGTGATTAATGTTGCAATTCCGATGATTGTTGCAATTATCTTAGCCTTATTAATAAACCCGAGAATTTTGCTTAAAGTAGATTTTGCTTTGCTATTAACCTTTACCTGTTTTTTCATCTTCATTAGTGATATTCAACAGATCCCGATGATTGTCAGCATCATTCATACGATGATTAATTCGGAAAGCTCAACCTACTTCACTTCGATTATCTCCAGTCAGATTATCAGCAATGTTCCTGCAACTATTTTAGTCGGTAAGTTTACTCCTTATGCTGAAGCACTATTTTTAGGTTCTAACATTGGAGGATTTGGTTCTCCTATCGGTTCAATGGCCAATATGCTGGTCTTAAAAACATTTACCCAAAACGCTACAGTTTCAAGAGGGGAGTTCTTCAAAAAATGGTCCGTAATGCAGTTTATTGGTTTGATTGTTTTAACCGTTGTAGGCTGGGGACTTTTATTAATTTAATATACATTTTAGTAAAGCTTTGCTAATGAAAGATAGTATAAGCTTCTTTTTTATATTCAAAAGGTTCTTAATCAGTTATAATTAAGGGATATATATTAAGGAGGAATACTATGAATAGTTTAACTTGGGTAATTGTAATTATTGTTGTTTTATTAATTGCACTTTATATTACAGTTTACAACAGTTTACAAAAAGCCAAAGTATACACTGATGAATCTTGGAGTCAGATTGATGTACAACTGAAGCGGCGTAACGACTTGATTCCCAACCTAGTCGAAACAACTAAGGGCTACGCCAAACATGAAAAAGAAACATTGGAAAATGTTGTTCAGTTGCGTAATCAGTTAACTAATATTCCAAGCGATGATCACGCTCAAACTTTAAAAGTTTCCAATCAGATTTCTGATGCACTTAAATCAATTTTTGCCTTATCAGAAAACTATCCTGACCTTAAAGCCAACCAAAATTTCTTGAAACTGCAAGAAGAATTGACTAACACAGAAAACAAAATTGCTTATTCGAGACAACTTTATAATTCATCGGCTGCACTATACGACCAAAAGCTTTTAACTTTCCCGTCTAATATTGTTGCTCACATTCACGGTTTTAAGAAAGTTGACTACTTACAAACTAATGAATCGGAAAAAGAAGTACCTAAAGTTAAGTTTTAAATATCAGGTCAGTTTTTATGCTATTTCAACAAATTGCCAGCAATAAACGTAAAACCGTTGGGATTATGGGATTATTTGTCATTATTTTGGCACTTGTAGGGGCAGGACTAGGCTATCTTTTTGGTGATCGGCCTGTTTTAGGATTGATCATTGCTGTAGTTTTTAGCTTAATCTACATGTTAATTGTCCTGCCTAACCCGGCTAATATGGTTATGAGCCTTAATCACGCTCAAGAAGTCCATGAACGAGATAATCCGGAACTGTGGCATGTTGTACAAGATATGGCAATGGTCGGTCGGGTACCAATGCCTCGAGTTTTTATTATTGATGATCCCAGTCCTAATGCTTTTGCGACCGGACGCGATCCCAACCACTCTGCTGTTGCAGTTACTCAAGGTCTGCTGGACATGATGAACCGAGAGGAACTGGAAGGCGTTTTAGGTCATGAGATTTCGCACATTAGAAACTATGATATTTTAGTTTCTACTATTGCCGCAGTATTAGTCGGAGTCATTTCTTATTTATCCGGTATTGCCAGCCGTTATATTTGGTGGATTGATGATGATCGCGACAGCGATAACGACAATGGTGGCACTATTGTTATCATTTTTAAGATTGTGGCAATTGTGTTTGTGTTAATTCTGGGACCTATTTGCGCTAGTTTAGCCCAAATGGCATTATCGCGAAATCGTGAATATCTGGCTGACGCGTCATCAGTAGAATTAACCCGCAACCCACAAGGATTAATTTCTGCTTTAGAAAAGATTGACGGTTCTGAGCCAATGAAGAAAGCCGATCCCAGCAGTGTTGGCATGTATATTGAAGATCCTGTACGAAAAAAACGCAGTTTTGCTCATTTATTTGACAGTCACCCGCCAACAGCTGACAGGATCAAACGCTTAGAAAAAATGTAATAAAATAAAGCAACCTTTTTAATCAAGGTTGCTTTTTATTTTAAGTTGATGTTTGCCTGTCTAAATAATTCAGCCCGCATTTGGACTGGCGTTTCATGATAATATTCACTGAATTTTTTATAAAAGAAGGACTTGCCACTATAACCTACCCGTGCAATTATTTCTTTTACGGAAATATCTGGTCGTGCAAGCAAATTGCGCGCCTCTTGCATACGCCTTTCATCAACATGCTCTACGAAGCTTTTACCAGTTTTTTGTTTAACCAAACTTGAAAAATAATTAGGATTGAAGCCAAAATGTTTGGCTGCCTCATTAAGCGTTATGTCAGTAAAATGAGCATCAATATAATTTTCTAAATCAGTTTGAACAAATTGGTGATTAGTTACAGGACCTGTCGCTAAGTCTTGATTTCTAATTGCGGCAATTAAAAGCAAGTTTAGTTGTGCCAAAATAACATTGTGAGTATACAAATCCTGATTAAGATATTCATCAATTACTTTTTTTAGCGCATTTGCAGACTTAGACAAAGGTGTACTGTTTAAAAATAATAAGCGCCTTTGATTGTAAGCGTCAGTAATTTCCTTAAACACTTTTTTTTCACGATGACTCATGGCAGAATAGCTTCCGAGAAAATCTAGCATCTTGAAATTATGGTCAAATTCTAACTTAACTAATATATCGTTTTCTCCCTGCCGCAATATTTCATAATCGCTTTTTCTCTGTAAAAATACTATATTGCCGGCTTTAAGCAAGAAATCCTCATCATTGATTCTGGCTTTTACTGATCCCTGAGCTTCATATAAAATAGTTGAAGCTGTAGTTTGGTAGCGATGAACTCCAGTATTACGATTTTCCAAAAACGCTCTAAATAAATCAAAATTATCGTTTTTGGGTTTGATTCTTACCTCATTAGTGTCAGACTTAGTTGAATCCAAAATGCTGGCTAAATATTGTTCAAGTTTAACAGCTGCCATTATTTCACCTTCTTATTCAAATTTTGGAATATATAAATTCATTATATAGCAAAATTTCATCTTACTAACAGAATTTTGTTATTTAGATTAAAGAGAATACTTGTGTATGTAGACATCTATTTTTCTTTTATGTATAATAAGTTTAACATCGGGGTGCCCTAGAGGCTGAGAACAGACCCGTCGAACCTGCTTTGGATAATGCCAGCGAAGGGAAAACGAAAGATTTTACGTCGTCAGGCTTTATCCTGACGATTTTTTTTGGTAACTAAATTGATTAAATTAAACAACCTGACTTTTTCATATGATAAGCAAAATAAAATATTAACAGATATTAATCTCACTATTCCCACTGGTGAACTTTCACTGTTAGTTGGTCCAACCGGCTGTGGCAAATCTACATTATTAAAAATTCTAGCAAATCTATATCCTGAGTTTGCGGGCCAATTAAGCGGCAGCGTTAATTTAGGCGGATTAAGATCTGCTATGATGTTTCAAAATGCCAGTGAACAGTTTACGATGCCAACACCGCGAGAAGAAATTATTTTTGCACTTGAAAATCTTTGTCTTAATAAATCGCAGTATATAAAGCGCTTGAATGAAGCTGTTCAGTTTACACAAATTGATTATTTGCTTGATCAAAAAATTAATACAATGTCTGGTGGCGAGCAGCAAAGAGTTGCTTTAGCTGTACTTGTTGCGATGAATGTAGATCTTTTTTTACTTGATGAACCCTTTGCCAGCTGTGATCCAGCCGCTCGCAAATTCTTAATTGCTAAATTAGCTCACCTGCGCGATCAAGGGAAAACAATTATTTTAAGTGATCATGTATTAACTGACTATGAAGGACATTGTGATAACCTGTTTCAATTTCAAGGTAAAGATTTGGTACAACTTTCTGCTAGTGAAAAAGAAAAACTGCTGCAAAAAAATACGGAATCCGTTTCTTATACTTTTGCCTTACCTGAAGAAAATAACGAAGTTTCTTTTAAACTCAAAAATACAGAGATTACACAAAATCGTTTGCTTTTAGAGCAGGAACAGCTAAATATCTTTTCTGGTAAAACTACTCTTATTACTGGAGCAAACGGGGTTGGTAAAACATCACTTTTTAACGCACTGACCAAAATGATCCCGTATTCAGGCAGTCTAACTTATCACAATCAGGAAATCAGTAAATTATCAGCTCGCAAGTATCTCCTTAAAGTGGGGCAAATTTTTCAAAATGCGACCGATCAGTTTATCAACGTTTCTGTTGCGGATGAAATCAATTTAAGCAAAAAGCAACGAACCAATAATTATTTTACTGATGACAGAATAAATGAGGCTTTAGCTACCCTTAAGCTTGATTCACTGCTCGATCATGTGGTTTATTCATTATCTGGCGGGCAACAAAAGAAACTGCAAATTTTACTAATGTTGATCTCCGATCAGGATGTATTACTAATTGATGAGCCCCTTAATGGCCTGGATGCGGACTCTGCTAACAAGGTGATGGCTTTATTAAAAGAAAGTCAGAAAGCACGTAGTCAAACGCTTTTAATTATTAGTCATGAACTAAGGAATCTGGCAGATTGGTGTGACTATCACCTCATCTTTAAAGACCAGCATTTAACCTATGTGAATAAATGAGGCGTGATCATGAATCCCAGTTTTAAATTTTTTCTAGCACTGATTATTTCTATAGAAATATCTCTAAAATCAAGCTTGTTAACCAATCTTTTAATCATCTTTTTTACCATAATTTATCTAATCTACAAACACATCAAATTGAAGAATCTGCTTTTAATTTTATTAATGCCCTTAATTGCTGCATTTACGGTTTTTGCTACTTTATATTGGTTTACACCTCAGCCTAATTTGCAAAATGCACTGAGTTTATCCAGTCGTATTTACGTCTACACGTTGACTATCTACTGTGTATCAATAGGAATTACTGCCACGGAATTAGCACGTTCTTTTGAGCAGAATTTTCATTTACCCAGTAAGTTTGCCTATGGAGTTTTAGCCGCCCTAAATATCGTCCCCAGAATGAAGGAAGCAGTTAAACAAATACGCACTGCCGGCATGATGAGGGGCGTTTATTTAAGCTTTTGGTCACCTGTTTTATACTTTAAAGCTATTCTTGTTGCGCTTAATTCTGCAGAAAATTTAACACAGGGGATGGCATCTCACGGCTACCGTGAGAGCGCCCAGCGCTCAGTTATTGCACCTGTTCCTGTTCAAAAAAGTGATTGGCTAAAGTCGATTATTATCCTGTTTTTAGTTAACCTGGCATTATTCACATTAAAATAAAAAAGTGGACCTGCGTGTCCACTTTTTCTTTAGCCTAATTTATTTTGCCAAAGTATAGCATGTGACGTTTATTTTGACTGACTGATCTGCATTGACGAAAATCTGAGGTTTTTCAGAAGTATAATACCGTTCTGAAAATACCAGCTCACCGTCATTTAAGAAAAACTCAATAGAACTGGTATCAATAAATACCTGGATTTTCAAATTTGGGTTTGGTCTTAATCTGCCATAACGTCGAGAATCATCTGCCGGCTTATCAGCTCGAGTTAAAACTACTTCGTTATTCCTTTTGTTCCAACTTAATGTTATCAAATTTTCCTGCTCATTTTTGAGTACAAAATTAATCTCACTGCCAGACCAATTTTCTGTTTCAGCTATCAAAAGCAATTCTAGATGCTGCGGATCGGAAACATTCATCTGCTTTAACGAAGTCATCAACTTTTCATCAATTACTTTTTCTTGCCGCAGCTGTTTTAATTCTTTAACTGGCTTCATATATAGCTGATTATTCTTTAAAGTTAATTCTCTGGGCAAGGTTAAAGCACCACACCAACCATCAGCCTGTTCAGGAAAGTCAGCGTGCCACATATCAAGCCAGCCAAAGACAATGCGCCGATTATCAGGTGTTAACATGGTTTGCGCTGCGTAAAAGTCGTGGCCATGATCAAGTTCTAGAAACGCTCCGTGTTCAAACTGGTTTTTGTGATAATCCATCTTACCGATGAAATATCCCGTTTGATAAAGATTAAGATACTTTTTACTCTTTGCTGCAATTCCCTGTGGTGAGCACAACAGAACATCTTGCCCATTAAGTGAAAAAAGATCCGGACATTCCCACGTATATCCTTCATTATCTCTTCCCTGAGAAACTGCAATTGGTCCTAAATATTCCCAGTGCAATAAATCAGTTGACTTATAAGTAATTGCACGACCCAATCCTGCCTTATCTTGACTGCCAACAATAATATAATATGAATCCCCATGTTGCCAGACTTTCGGATCACGAAAGTGCTGTGAGTTATCAGCCGGTGGTACGGCAATCACTGGATTACCACTGTATTTTGTAAAATGAATACCATCATCACTATATGCAACATTTTGCGTTTGGCAAAAACGGCTGTGATCATTCACATCATAATAATGATTACCAGTATAGATCAGATATAAACGACCAGCTTTTTCAATCGCACTGCCGGAATAACAGCCATTGTCATCTTCAGGGCTGTCTGGTATCAACGCTATTGGCAGTTCTTCCCAGTGAATCAAATCTTGACTGCGATAGTGTCCCCAATGCATTGGTCCTCTTTCAGATGAATAGGGATAATACTGGTAAAAAATATGGTAGTAGCCTTGATAATACGAAAAGCCATTAGGATCATTCATCCATCCGGAAGGCGTTGAAACGTGATAATTAAGGCGATATCGCTCGTTGGTAATTTTTGCTGGAACCCGCATTTTTGTTTCTTCCTTATATTTATAAATTTCAGTTCACTTACTTGTTTAATTGCAAAATTAAATTGCCGTGATTTACTTCTGTATCTTTGTTCTTCGTGGTAAAGCCATTTTTATATTCAGGGAATAATACCATGACTGTAGTTTGTTTACCAGCTGCTTGAATAGCTTTTAAATCCATCTTAGCCAATGGATCGCCTGCTGCAATTTCTTGACCATCCTTTACTAAAATTGTGAAGCCTCTGCCACCTAAATCAACAGTATCAATCCCCATATGCAATAATATTTGTACACCATTTTCACTCTTTAAGGTAATTGCATGCTTTGTCGGGAAAACAGATATCACTTTACCATTAACGGGTGCAAAAATGTCACCGGTAGTCGGCTGAATAGCAAAACCATCTCCAACTAATTTTTTTGAAAAAGTTTCATCATTAACTTTTTCAAGGGGTAAATACTCACCATCAACAGGTGCTAAGACAGAATTATCATCAGTAGCAACTAGTATTTTGCTTTCTTTGTGGTCCACTCTTCTTTTGTTTTCCGGTAATATCGGCCTGAATTTATTCCAAACAAGAATAAAAATAATTGGCAAAACAAATGCAATGAGGTTACCAATAACATACGGTCCAATCGGTCTGGCAACCGTTAAACCAGGAAGTACAGTAAGACCCTGCGCTAAACCTTTAACATTTAACAGCTTCATGTAAACTCCGCCAAATCCGGCTCCCAGAAACGAACATACGAAAGGCACAATACTGTATTTAAGATTAACAGCAAAGATAGCGGGCTCAGTAATTCCGACTAACGTAGGGATAAAACTTGAAATAGCAATATCACGATCTTTGGATTTTTGCTTTAAAATCAAGTACATCCCAATACAGCCACCGCCTTGGGCAATAATGGAAACTGACCAAATAGGTTGAATATAATCAAATCCTGTCTGTACAATTAAATTAGCTTCAATTCCCTGGATAGCTTGATGCGTTCCAGTTACCACTAAAGGTTGCAATCCTGCAGCAAAGACAAAGGCACCAAAAGCACTCATCTTCATATAAAGGAAATTAATAATGCCGCCTAAAATATTCCCAATCCAGAGACCAAGAGGTCCAAAAATTAGAAATAGTGATAAATTGGCCGCTAACAAAGTAACAGCAGGCACGAGTATATACGAAACAACTTGAGGTATATATTTAGTAGCTATTTTTTCAACCTTGGCCTGAAACCACGCAGTTAAAATTGCCGCAAAGACACCGCCTTGAAAACCCACAGCAGCTATTTTTAGACCAAATAAATTCCAATACGCTGGATGAACTTGTCCCAGGACAAAAGCATTTCTATCAGCCAAATCAGGTGAAATCATGACAAAGCCGACTAGTATCCCCAAAATTGGATTACCACCAAAGCGCTTAGTGGCTGAATACATTACTAATACGGGCAAAATTTTAAATGTAGTGGCAATAACATTTAAAAATTTACAAAAATCGCCCACATATACACTCTGCTGGGCCAGTGACTTGGTCATACCAAACATGCCCGGAGTAGCAAGCAATGACCTTAAGCCTAAGATCATAGCAGCACCAATAAAAGCTGGAATTATAGGAATAAAGATATCGCCAAAAACTTTAAATGCTTGCTGAAATTTATTTTTGCTTTTGATACCTTCATCTTTAATTTGATCGACTGATACTTCTTTAGTCCCAGAGATTTTTACAAAAGCATCATAAGCTTGTTCTACTGCTCCCGGACCAAATACTATTTGCAGTTGCCCGCTGTTGTATATTACTCCTTTAGTGCCCTCAATGTTATTAAGGGCATCTTGGTCGGCCTTATTAACATCTTTTAAAACTAGCCTTAACCTGGTAACGCAGTGGGTTGCACTAACTACATTATCTGCACCACCAACATTTTTTAAAACTTCTTGTGCAATTTTATTATAATCTGCCATTTATTTTGTTCCTCTTTTATCATTTACGATAATCATTGGAAAATTCAATTTGTTCAAGTCGAAGCGTTCCGTTAGTTACGGTCACACTTAAAGTATGACCAAACTTGTGGTAAACGCGGGCATTTAACGCAGTACCATTTAGATAAATCGTTAGGATATTATCATCCACAATTACTTTTAGATCATATTCTTTACCAGCCTTTAAATCGATTGGTCTGTTAAGTCCTTTATTCATCATTTGGTACCACCTGTAACAAGGATTTTTATCCAAAGTTAAGTAGTTCTCATCCAAATTAAATCTAAACTCATAAGATTCATCTGTTGCAGGATTTCGGTAAAGTCGAATAGAAAAATCACTAACAGATTTGCTAAAACTGATTTTAGTATGGAAATAAAAGTGTTCTCCCGTATCTTCAATAAGTTCTTTTTCTTCAAGAGTGTCTGTGGTTTGCAATTGCTGTGACGCAATTGCTGTTTTATTTGCAAAAGCTGCACAAATTTCTGCAACAGGACGCACACCAAGCGTATTATCCGCACGTTGGTAAATTTCTTGCGGTACAAAAGTACCGCCCCATTCATAATTGTTCATATCATTCAGACCAACTTTAGTGGGAACCCAGCCAAAGAGTACTCGGCGCTTGCCATCAAAAGCTGTTCTGGCAGCATAATAAGCTCGACCGTCAAAAGCTTCATCTTTAGGTTTGAGCCACGGACCATTCAGGCTTTTACTCATCCTGTAAAAAACCTTGTTTTTGACGCTATATTCTGAATAAATCAGATACCACCAATCACCCATTTTAAAAAGCTGAGGCATTTCAAACATGGTATATAAATTTGGAGCCCAGAAGTCACCCTCAAATTGCCAATTTTCTAGATCTTTTGAAGTGTATTTTACAAGTCTTCCAGTCAACTTATGCTTATCTTGACCTTTGCGCGCTCCTAAAATCAACAGGTATTCCTTTTTGGTATCATCCCAAATGACTGATGGATCACGCCAATTACGGTTATCATAGCCGGGTTGTGGTTCAAGCTTTAAAGCATTTTTTGATTTCGTCCAGTGAATAAAGTCCTTGCTGGTGGCGTGCAGTAAGATTTGCGATGTCTTTCCTTCTTTTAAAAATTCCTTATTAAAACCTGTATAAAAGGCATGAATTTTACCATTAGCTTCAAAAACTGACCCAGCATAGGCAAATTGATCCCAATCTTGGTCGCTGCCTCGCTTTAGTACCTCTCCATAATCATCATAGTGTACAAAGTCTGTGGTGGTTGCAAGTGACCAGCCAAACGGATCAGTAATTGGACCATGAATCCGTTTATCTCGTTGATGGTAAATATAAAACTTACTATCCTGAGCGTAAGGCATAATATCTCCTACCCAAACATCTTTAGGTTGATAATAAATTTGTTGATTATTAGTCGACTTTAAATCCATCGTTTCCTCCTTGTGAGCACTTACATTTACTATTGAATATACTGCAACCCGTTACATATGTCAACCGGTTACATATATAAAATTAAAAAAGCCAGTTAAAAAAACTGGTAATTATTATACTGTGTGCCCTATATAAAGGCTTACAGGAAGATCAAGGCGATCTGTTTCTTTTTTGCCGTTAATCTTATTTATTAATTTTTCTGTTGCTACTTGTGCTATTTGACCAATTGGTTGTCTGATTGTTGTTAATCTGGGATTATATAATAAAGTTTGCTTTGCCCCATCAAAGCCGATAACCTTGACATCTTCTGGTACTCTTTTATCATGCATTTCTAGATAAAAAATAGCTAATGAAGCTAACAAGTCATCTCCTGCAAAAATGCCATCAATTTGGGGATGATTCTGCAAATAATTTTCAATAGTTTCTTTCTTCTTAGCAGCACTCCACACAAATGGGACCTCCAGAACATTTTTAGGTAAATTATTCTTTTCCATTAATTCCAAATATGCAATTGAACGATCATTAGCCGGTAACTTGACTGAACTATCACCCCTAATATCAAGTATTTGCTTACACCCACGGTCAACCAACAATTGCACCGCCATTTTACCTCCAGCATAATTATCACAGGCAACAGTTGTAGTATTTTCACCTAAGTCACGATCAATAGCAACTATGGGCAATTTAGAATTTTGATAGCCGGACACATGCTTATTATGCGTGCCAACAATAATGCCGTCTACTTGATTTTTGCGGAGCATTGTTAAATACTCAATTTCTTTTTGGGGATTATTTAGACTGTTGCAAAGAAGCATTTTGTAGCCTTTTTGGGATAACAAATATTCAATATCCTGTATTAATTCAGCTTGAAAAGGATGAACATTTGAAGGAAAAATGACACCGACCGTATATGTTCTTTTTTGATAAAGCGCACGAGCTAAATCGTTGGGATAATACTCTAATTTTCTCATGGCCGCCTGAACTTTATCACGAGTTTCTTTACTAATATAGCCCCTATTATTTAAAACTCGTGAAACCGTAGCTGTAGAAACTTGTGCTTCTTCGGCAACTTCGCGGATTCCAATCTTTTTCATACTAAAATTCCATCCTAAATATAATTTTAAAAATTACTTTATGTACTGATTAAAATACAACATTAAGACAATTTGGTCTACTTATGATACGGACTGCCACTATTAATCATAAAGCCGCGATAGATTTGTTCAATTAAAACGACCCGCATTAATTGATGTGGCAAAGTCAACTTGCCAAAACTCAGCAGATCATTGGCACGCTGGTTTACTGCTGGACTAGTACCTAAGCTGCCACCAATTACAAAAGTTAAATCAGAATGCCCATAAGTTGCCAAATCCTTTAATTCACGAGCAAACTCTTCACTACTGCGCTGTTTACCTTTAATTGCAGTTACAAAAACGTATTCCTTATCTTTAATCTTATTTAGGATCCTTTGCCCTTCAACTTCTTTGACATTATCCTGTTCTGCTTGACTAAACTTTTCCGGTGCCTTTTCATCAGGTACTTCGATTACTTGTACCTTGGCAAAACGGCTCAGCCTTTTTTTATATTCAGCGATTGCATCTTTAAAGTATTTTTCTTTTAACTTACCCACACAAATAATTTTAATATTCATAATTGCTATTTTATCCCCCAATTCCCAAAGTTTCCACTTGCTTTTTCCACAGCTGTGTAAAGTTCAAAACTACATTTTGTGGTTTTTACCTTTAGTAAGAGAACAAATTGTGTTTTGATAAATTTTTTATATTTATCATCGCTGATTTACCCACATAAATATTTTTCATAGTTGATTTTCACAAACTTTTTGCTCTAAAATACTGCTGTTAAGCCTTGAACAACTGTTTGAGCTAATTAATTTTCACTATTATTTACACACAATTCACAGGTTATACACAATTTATCCCATCCGGTTTTTCGCATTTTATGCACAATCCACAAAGTTATCCACAGTTGTCAACAAAAAAGGCCATGATATTTTTTACTTGACAATAATAATTCGCGAACTTTTTTATGTTTCCCAATAATAATGTTAACAAAAAAGCTATACTTATGTCTAAAATCGCATAGTATAGCCTTTTTATCACTTAATTCTAGAATATTCTTTGTTTAATCGGATTGTAATTTTACACGTAAATTAATCTCTTTTCCGTTACGGTTAATGGTTAAATTAATGGTATCTCCGACTTTGTGATTATACAAAATGCTGTGTAACGAAGCAACATCTGATACAGATTTGTTGTCAACTTTGATAATCACATCACCAGTCTTAATTCCGGCCGCAGACGCAGCACTGTGCTTGGAAACCGAAGCAACATAAATACCATTTTTCAGATTAGACTTAATGTTAAGTTGTTTTCTGTTGCTAGAAGGTATGCCTTGCAGAGCAATCACTTTAACACCTAATTGTGGACGGACAATCTTGCCCTTTTTAACCAGCTGATTAACTATGGTTACCACTTCATTGGATGGAATAGCAAAGCCCATGCCTTCAACTGATGTGCCGTCACTTGATTGAGAAAGTTTCATTGAGTTGATGCCAATTACTTGCCCTGCGGAATTGACTAACGCACCGCCTGAATTACCCGGATTAATAGCAGCATCAGTTTGAATAACTGTCTGCTGATTAGCAGAAGAAGTCGTAATACTACGCGCTGGTGCTGATATTATCCCTTGAGTAACCGTTGAAGCGTATTCGCTGCCAAGTGGCGAACCAACTGCAATAACTGTTTGACCTGCCTGTAAACTCTTAGAGTCACCAAATTCAGCTGTTTGAGTTACATAGCTGCTATCAATTGAAAGAACAGCTAAGTCTGTTGTTGCATCCGTACCAACAATACGTGCATTAACAGTTTTGCCATTAGACAGCATGACTTGCACTTTATCGCTGCCCGAAACAACGTGATTGTTAGTTACAATATAACCTTTATTGCCAGATCTCTGGTAAATTACTCCGGAGCCCTCGCTATATGTTTGCAGTTTTCCCTTACCTTTATTGTCATTATCGTTATCACCAAAAATATCGAAAATAGAGTTGCTGCTGCTTGATTGCCGTTTCATATTAATAACTGAAACAACGGCACCTTTAACGTCATTATAGGCTGGCGTCATTGTTCCGCTGGTTTTGGCACTGTTTCTGGAAGTTTTCGCACTGCTGGAGCTAATAGTCGTTTGAGCATTATTATTCATATTAGCGTTATTAATTTGATCTAAGGCTACATATGAAGCTCCACCACCGATTAGTCCGGCTACAACACCAACAATAGCAGTTTTCATAATGCCATGTTGCTGATGACCAGAGTTTTGATTATTCATTATTTAATCTCCTTTACATATCTTTTTACTATACTAACAAAACTTGAAAAAAGATAAAAAGTTTCCTTAAATTTGTACTAAATTAGTTGGCTGGATCGGATCGGTCAGAACAATTTTAACATCACTGGGCAAATTAGCATCCCCATCAACCATTATTTTTTTAGCAGCATTATAAGCCAACTTTGCCGTATTATTATGCTGACTTCTATGTGCTAAAAAAATGTGTTCGGTTTTACTTGTCACCACATCGAGCAAAGCCTGCCCGGCATCATCATTTGATAAATGTCCGACATCTGACAAAATGCGTTGTTTTAAGCTCCAGGAATATGGACCATTGCGCAACATCATATCATCATAATTAAACTCCATGAGATAGGCATCCGCATCTTCAATCACGCTTTTTACCTTACTAGAGACATAGCCGGTATCCGTTAAAAAAGCTATTCTCTTGCCACCACTGGTAAAAACGTAATATTGAGGCTGTGCTGCATCGTGGCTAGTCGCAAACGCAGTCACATCCAAATCACCGAAAGTCTTGGTTTGTCCCGGCTCGATAATATTAATCTGTTCAACCGGTATTTGCCCAATTTTTTGTGTTTCAGTTAAATATTCCCAAGTGCCACTGTTGGCAAAAGCCGCAATTCGAGGGTAACGGCGCATTAAAACCCCCAGTCCTTTGCTGTGATCTGAATGATCATGACTTAAAAAGACCATGTCAATGTCTTTAATATCAACGCCAACTTGACTTAACAAGGTTTTGATTTTTTTACCTGATAAACCTGCATCCATTAAAATTTTATGCTGACCAGTTTCAATTAAGCTGGTGTTACCAGTTGAACCACTGGCTAAAACAGAAACCTGCACCGCATTATCCCTTCCTAATTTTTCTGTACATTAACATTATATGAGCTGCCTTGCAAGATTTGTGCTGTAAATGCATTAACTCTTTTAACAGTGATGTTCTTAGTCGTCTTATTTTCAACTTGAATCAGCCATGTAGGCAGCAAAATTGTACTGCCACGAACATCGGTTAATTTAGAATAGCCTAAACTAACTCGCATTACTCGAGAGTTGTTAGCAATTTCCCTGTCAGTATACATTGCTTTAACAGCGTGCCAAGCACTGATAATTAATTGCGGTTCACGAACTGCTTTAATAGGACCCATATAGGAAATAGTATAGTTAATAATTTGATCATTGCGCACATTAATTGTTAACTGAGCATCACTGTCATAAATACGACCATAATCGGTATTTTGCACATAACAATATGTATTGTCGCCAGACATGCTGGGTTCAAACTTAAAAGTTTTACCATAGGGTACATTTTTAGGATCGTTTTTAAAATCTTCCAGCTGCTGCATATTATTTTTATGGTTGCCACTAAGTAAAATCATGGATTTAGGCGTCCCGGCCAAAGAATTGTCACTTTTGGAATAATGTGTTGTAACTTGTGTAAGACTACTGCTTTTACCAGAAAGATAATCACGCTTTTTAACAGCTAAATAATAACCGGACTGTTGCTTATGTGAAATATGCAGGGGCACGTCAATTCCGTCAGCTCGCATCTCGGCCCGAATGCTTGTTGCAGTAGAACCTGAAGTATTGCTCAAGCTAATGGGCGAACGCCAAATTTCAATTCCTAAATAAATATCGATTAACAAGAAAATGACGAAAAATAACCATTCTATTCTTTTACGGTCCATCTTATTTCCCTTCTTCCGTTAATGTCTGCCTATATTTATTCAGAGCCAGAAAATCTATTTTCTCCCATTCGGCTAAACTCTTCCATTGACCATATGCTTTAACATAATATCCTGGTACCAGGTTAACCAAGTGGTTGTGTGAATTATCCTTTTCAACTTTAAAAGCCACTATTATACGTTGAATTTCATCTTTTCTCATACCGGCATTTATTAATCTTTGCATTATTGCTGCACTTGTCGGCAAAGTTTTCGTTTGGCCATCAAAAGGTATTGGTATTTGCAAATCTGTATTATTAAAATCAACTTTTACAGCATCCTCAGTGAAAGTTGTCGCTACTTGTGGATTGCTTTTGTCCCAAAAGACCGGTATGCCTTCAATATAGTTAATATAGCTTATAGAATCATTTACAGTATCAAAGTAACGCAAATCCTGCTCGCTTAAACCTAGTTTATGAACAAAATCTACGCTCTCTAAAAGCTGATCATTAAGTGATATGTCTTTACGTTTCTCATACCGAGTATAGTGAAAATCATGTCGTTCAGTTTTAGCCTTAGGAGCTCGTAAATTGGTATAGTAATTAAGCGAGTACGTAGTCCAGCCTTTTTTATTAGAGCGGGTCGTCACGTTAGTGGTGCCAAGCAGCCGAGATACAAAATATGAATCAGTTTGGGTATTAGTAAGATAGCTGTATATTTTCCAATGGTCTTGTTTAGTAAAGAATACCTCATAACAATTTTTGAGACGTACGAACTCCACTGGAACTCTTCCTTGAGCTCTGCTGGCATAATTGCGTAGTTTAGAAAAATTGCCTTTTATTAAATGAACACGGTAAACGGTATAAGTCTTATCGTTTCCAAGATAAAGGTAATTATTGCTGTCTGACACAAAAACGCGTCGAAATTGCACATCATCTTTTTTAACGTTTTTTCTAGTAAACAGATTGATGCTAACTTCTTTAGGAAAGCTTAACTGAATACAATTTTCATCATGCAGCATTTTTTCATACTGCGTTTTACCGGTACTAATTTTATTAATACTGCGATATTTTACCCCTTTTACTTCTTTGACAAACTCCAGTGGCAAGTTCTTTTTAGCATCATATAAACGATATAACTGACCATTTCTAAATCCGTAAGAGTTAGTAGGAATGTAGAGGTTGGAAACAATACGATTACGTCTGTTTTTTGCCTGTTCAGTTACTCTGCCCGTTTGATTAATATGATTAAAGTACTGGTCATTAGTCATGATAAAAATCCAGAGAACAATTGAGAGAACGAAAACTGCCAACGTTCCTAGTAAAAGCAGTGCATCGCCGAGCTTAAATTTAGACTTCATCCCAATCATCCCCTTCGCTCATTGGTTCATAAGGCAGTGCAATATAAAAAGTTGAGCCATTTCCTTCACTGCTATTAGCCCAAATATGACCATGATGTTCTTCCACAATTTCTTTAGCAATCGCAAGACCCAGACCTGTGCCTCCTTGGGCCCTTGAACGGGCTTTATCAACACGGTAAAAGCGGTCAAATATTTTAGTCAGATCTTCACGTGGAATGCCCAAACCCTGATCTGCGATACTAAGAACAATCCGATTTTGTTCAGAATGAAGTTTAACCGTGATTGTCCCGCCATTAGGTGAATACTTAATTGCATTGTTCATGATATTATCAATTACTTGGGCAAACTTATCTGTATCAATTTCTACCCACAATGCCTGCGTACCTAATTCACGTTTAATAGTGTACTTTTTGTTTTCTTTTTTATCCGTTTTGACAATCATGTCAAAGCGATCAAGAATATGAGCTACAAAGTCATTAAAATTGACCCATTCCACATCAACTTTAGAAACTCCTCTGTCCATGCGTGACAAACTGAGCAGCTCGCTAATCATTCTGATCATGCGCTCGGTTTCTTCTTGTGTAACTTGCAAAAATTTAGGAGCAACATTTGGATCTTTCCAGGCACCCTCATTTAAGGTTTCAATATATGCATGAAGGCTAGTAAGCGGTGTACGCAACTCGTGAGAGACATTAGAAACAAACTGCTTTTGTGAATTTTCATTTTTTTGTTGTTCGGTAATATCATGCAAAACGCAAACACTACCGGAAACAAAACCTGTCACCCTTTTAATAAGAGAAAAACTGGCATGTAAAATGACTTCATCTCTTGTTCCCTTATTGATGGTAATAGCTATACCCTTTTGATTTGCAATTAAATCCTGCGAAGATTCTTCCAAACCCAAAACTTTAGCAATTGGCTTATTAATAATTTCTTCTTCTGTTTGATTTAAAAAGTTGAGCGCCATTTGATTAACAACGTTAACATTGCCGTGCCTGTCTGTAGCAAGGACGCCATCACTCATATGTGACAAAACACTATCCAATCTGCGCTGTTCACTTTCAGATTCTTCTTGTGAACGTTCAATTCTGACGGACAAAGTGTTAAAGGCCTGACCCAACTGACCCAACTCATCATTTGAATAGATCTTTACTTGGCTCGAATAATCGCCGTCTGCGATATTAAGTGCTTGACTCTGCATTTCCTCAATTGGTTTGGTAATCGCATGCGAAACAACTAAGGATAAAATTGCACCTATCACTGCCGCAATTAAAGAAGTGACCAAAAACATCAGTGAGATATTACGCAAGTCATTGAAAACTCCCTGCATTGACGCTCGTACGTATATTGCGCCAACTATATTAGCAGAACCATTACCGGCACTTAATGGGGTAACCTGTACCATGTAGTCTCCATGATCATTAATTACTTTAGTTGCCTGTCTGCCGGTGGAAGTTACCTGCTTCACTAAAGTATTATTGACACGCTGACCAATTCGATTTTTATCATTTAAGTTTGAAACTGCACGAATAATGTCTTTATTATCTACAACAATAATTTCACTGATCGTGCCAATACCATTGCTATAGTCGTTAACAATCCTATTCAAATTGCTGTCAGTATGCTTGTTATCTTTCAGTAATTGCGTTGACAACTGATTAGACACAATGGGCAAAACCTGAATAGACGATTGGAAGTTTTCAATGCTGTTTTGCTCCAATTGGCGCGTAAAATAAGCACCAATGACCTCAATTGTGGCAATAATTGTCGCCATAAACACGATGGCTAAAGTAGTATTAATAGAAATAGTTAAATGTTTAAACTTATTCTTGATTTTTTTCATAATTTTTGTAGTGATTAAATAAAAAGAAAGCCTCGCTTGCTAAACATTGCGGGCTTTCTTAATTAGTCTTCATTAGGCTGTTTTACATAATAGCCAACACCGCGACGAGTTACTAAAATCTGCGGCTGAATAGGATTATCTTCAATTTTTTCACGCAAGCGGTGTACAGTAACATCAACTGTCCGAACATCGCCAAAATAGTCATAACCCCAAACGGTCTGCAAAAGATGCTCTCTGGTCATTACCTGATCCATGTGCTGGGCTAAATAGTAGAGCAACTCAAATTCACGGTGAGTCAGCTCAATCTTTTTGCCTTCTTTTTCAACAATATAGGCATCTGGCATAATAACCAGATTACCGATGGCAATATTTTTTGTAGAACTATCATCATTAGCACTTTCATCTTTTTTGACGATATTGCGCCGACGCAAATTAGCCTTTACTCTTGCTACTAATTCACGGTTAGAAAAAGGTTTGGTAACATAATCATCTGCGCCCATTTCCAGACCTAAAACTTTATCAATTTCAGTATCTTTTGCTGTCACCATAATGATAGGCATATCATGAGTTTGTCTTACTTCACGCGCTACATCCAAACCATCTTTTTTGGGTAGCATCAAGTCTAAAATCATTAAGTCAGGATTATATTCGTCAACTTTCTTGATAGCCTCTTCGCCATCATACGCAGTGTCGACGTCAAACCCTTCTTTTGTCAAATTAAATTTAATAATATCAGAAATTGGTTTTTCATCATCAACAACGAGAATTCTCTTTGACATCGAAAAGCCCCCTTTTGTGATCATTATACTGGTTTTTAGTTTATTAGCCAAAAAAGTCACCAAAATTTAATAAAAAAACTTGCATTTTAGTGAAAATAATAGCATAATAGTCTCCGTCGGTTATTTGTAATAACGCTTATGGGTGGCTAGCTCAGCTGGCAGAGCAACGGACTCTTAATCCGTGGGTCCAGGGTTCGAACCCCTGGCCACCCATTAATAATAAAGGTAGTAATCACTTGGTTGCTACCTTTTTTGTTTGTCAAAAGACACTAAACCTTTATATAATATCAGATCAATTTCATTTGTCAATTCTATTGTATTTGTTATTGTTTTAAACAATTAATCCAGCACTTTTTCAGCAAAAGCATTGATTCAACAGTATTTTATCTACTCACTTTACTTTTGCAAAACCTCATGAAATTAACAAATAAAAGCAACAAACTATAGCTTCATAACTACAAATTCTGCCCTAAGCAAATGTTAAGCAGAATTCTTTATACTTTTTTATACAAAAGCCTTGTCAAAAGCTGAATTAATTGTTATCATAATTAACTGTCAACAGAAATGGTGACGGGTGGCTAGCTCAGTTGGCAGAGCAACGGACTCTTAATCCGTGGGTCCAGGGTTCGAGCCCCTGGCCACCCACCATAATAAAAATAGCACTGCAAGTAGTCGGTGCTTTTTTTATTGCTTTTAAAAAATTTAGTTTGGAGGAGACTTTCTAGTCCCCTTTTTTGTTTTCATAATCTGCAATATCCGTTAGAACTTGTTCTGCCAGTTCTTTGACAGTGGCACTTGTCAGCTTGCGCTCTTTTTCGCCAAGTGTATCTTGTTCAAGCCACCATTTCTCGAGAGTCTCAAGCGGAAAAGGACTTTCTTTTTTTTCATTATTTTTTACGGTTTGCGCAAAAGAAATATTTAAGTAATAAACAAATGCTCCTGCACCAAATTCATGAATTATTTTAGTTAAAGTTGTGCCATAAATCCTTTTGGGCAATATCCCTTCCAATATAATTATAGGGTAGTATTGTTTGCCCCATTCAATCATTAATTCTATTAGACTGGCAGTTGGTGCCGTCTCTTTTTCCTTAACATGCAAAATATCAAGGCGCAATAAATCTTCATGTAAAAGCAAACATCTTTGGTAGCCAAAATGATTTTGCAAACAATTGGCTAGGACAGTTTTGCCACTACCAGAATTTCCTCTAATTAAAATAAAAATTGGTGTCATTGAATATTTTTCCTTTCAATACCAGTAACTAAAGAATTAACGCTACTATTTAAATTATATTATTAAGCTTTTATATTTTTAATATTAGAATAATGCACATAAGATATAATTAATACATTAAATTATCAAAGTAGGCAATATTAATGAAGAAAAAATGGTTAATAGGAGTAAGCAGCATTTTAGGCTTGCTCTTAGTTACAATTGTCCTGTTTCACACTTATGAACAAAAAAGTTCGCATACGGATACGGAAGAAGTCAATTCTGGCAATACGAAAAAAGCTCATTTTAAAGCTACGCCTACCATTTATTTGCATGGCTATGGTGCTGGTGCTCGCTCGAGTGCAGGAATGATTGCATATGCCGAACAGCATAATGATGCACACAAGGTATTAACAGCTAAAATTTCTCCTGCAGGTAAGGTTGAATTACAGGGAAATTGGCCCCGCAAAACTAAAAGACCGCTTATTCAAGTAATTTTGCAAGATAATAAAAACAGCAACTATTACACAACGCGAGAGTGGTTTCACAACCTGATATTATGTTTAAAACAAAAATACCATATTAAGCAATATAATACCGTAGCTCATTCTATGGGAAATATCATGACTCTCTCTTATCAGTTAAAATACGGACAGGATCGCAATTTGCCTCGATTAAAAAAGCAGGTCAATCTTGGTGCGCCATTTAATGGTATTATTGGTTTAGATGAGAAGCCCAATCATAATTATCTGCTTAAAAATGGGAAACCAAAATATATGACCCAATCCTACCAGTATTTTTTAACGCATCGTCATAACTTTCCAAACAATGTATCAGTGTTGAATATTTTTGGCAATAAAGAAAATGGTACCAATTCTGATGATGACGTCAGTTGCGTTTCAGCCCAGTCTTTACGATATTTGTTGCGTGGCAAAGTAAATTACCATGAAATTGAAATTAAAGGTGCAGGTGGACAACACAGTAAGTTGCACGACAATTCCAAAGTAGATCAGATTATCGGTCAGTTTCTGTGGGCTAATTAACTATTAATTCTATAAATTATTTTAATATTTTTTTCATAAATTATAGCGTATAATAAAAAGAAAAAGGATATTTTATAGTGACAGGAGAAGAATGATGACTCCACTAATTGAAAACTTCATCTCAAAATTGGCTCTGAATTTGACATCTTTATCTAAATTAGAGCAAAAATATACGCTTGCTTTCTACCGTGATTTTCTGCTCGACGGTGATTTTCAAACAAAAGAAGAAATAGTTAAAGAACTAGGTACTCCAGATGACTTGGCAAAAGAAATTAAGCAAGACTACGTTAAATTTTTAACAGCAGTTACTGCCTCTGCTAATGATCCCAATGCCAGTGATAATTATTTTAATGGGTTGCGTGTCAAAAGATATCCCCGCAGGGAACGTACCATTACCCTTGAAAACTTCAATCAAGTAAAATTGGCAGTTAAGACTACAGATGTAATTATTCATCAAGGCAGTCAGTTTCAAATAACAGTAGCAGACTACAGCAGCAGACCTGTAGAGGTAAATTTAGTCAAGCAAACGTTAGTTGTTAAAGAGGCTCCTGTTGAGGAAAAAAGCCATGTGATCATGTTCAACAGGCTCACTAATGCCAGTCGCGTGGAAATTACTGTTCCTAAATTAGATTCTTTATCTAAAATTAGCGGACAAAGTCAAAATGGCGACATCATGTTGCAAAATCTAAAGCTTAAAAACATTGTACTTAACCTTCATAATGGCGACATATACATCAATAATGTTCAGGTCTCAGATGAGTTAATTTTTTCTGGCAGAAACGCGGACTATTTCATTACTCAGTCAATAATTGCTCAATTATCCAGCAAAGATCGTAACGGTGATGGCAGTTTAAAACGCAGTATCCTTAAGCAAATAATTGCTCAAACAAGTGGGGGAGATATAGAACTTGTCCAATGCCATACTAACATCAGTCTGGAAGCACGAGATGGAGATATTCAGATCAGGCAAAGCCAACTAACCAGCCAAAATATCGTTAAGGCCGCAAATAGCGACTTGAAGTTAAGCCAACTTGCCCATGACATCAGTGTGCAGCTTAAAGTAAACGATGGCGACATTATTTATCGCAATTCCAGTATTGGTGATAGTTTTAACAGTCAAAGCATACAAAGTGACACGTTAAAAGCAACTCTAAATGATGGAGATATAATCATCAAATAAAAATAAGGCTCAGATGAGTCTTATTTTTTTGTATTATTTATCAAAAACTTCGGTTTAATATTTGCTAATTTCTTAAACCTAAATTAAAATATTATATATCATATAATATTAGGGGAGGCAAAGCATGGCAATCCAAATACCGACTCGTTTGCTAGATGGTGCGGTTTTAGCTTTTCTAAAACAAGATGATCTGTATGGCTACGCTTTGACACAAAATGTGCAAAAGATTTTTTCTATCTCCGAGTCAACTATCTATCCTGTTTTACGCAGATTAAAAAAGAATAACTGCTTAACAACTTATGATGAGCCTTATCAGGGACGCAACCGGCGTTACTATCACATTACTGATGAAGGGCTGACGCTGCTAAATACAATTCAAGATGAATGGCAAGATTTTAGTGCAAGAGTTAATCAAGTATTAGGAGGGCAAAATGACCAAAGTAATTGATGATTATATTTCCGAACTAGAACAAAACTTAGCTGATTTGCCTGAAAAAGATCGCGAAGATGTTGTCGAATTTTACCACGAATTTTTATTGGACGGTGACTTCATCAGACGTTCTACCATCGAAGCTGAACTAGGAACGCCCAAACAATTAGCAATCAATATTTTAGCCGATTATTCAAGCAAAGATGATTCTGTTTCTCCAAGAAAGGAGACTCCGAAGTCAAACTTAAAGGCCAGCTGGTACATTTTATTGGGAATTTGTGCTGCTCCAATTGGCATCCCACTCGTCTTAGCAATTTTATTCGTGCTCTTCTTTATACTCGCAGTTTTCTTTGGCTTATTTTTTACGATAATAGCCTTTTTGTTTAAATTCTTTGTCGGTGGAGGCCTAAACTTTCTTAAATCTTTATCCCTGCTATTCACTCACAACTGGCCAGTCGGCTGTCTTTACCTGGGTAAATCCTTAATTTGCATTGGCATTATTCTTTTATTACTCCCATTTATTATCAAGTTAGGGAAAATTTTAATTGCCAAGTGTACCCAGTTTATGCGTAACCTTGGTAAAAATATTTTAAAGAAAAATTATTTTCAAACTAGTACCGGAAAAAATACAGATAAGGAAAAATAAAAATGAAAAAGTTTTATAAAATTTGTGGGCTAATCTTTGGACTGCTATTACTTATTGGGCTGATCCTACTAGTCGTATTTAGATTAAATGATAACCCGTCACATGATTATAATGGTAAACACGCTCATTATAATGAAAGCAAAACTTTTTACGTGAACAAGTTCGACAATATTAAGTTAGCCTGTTACAGACCTGATATCCGAATTTCACTTAAGGATATTAACAAGTTTAAAGTGGTTGTTAGAGGGGGGCACGGAGCAGACATCAAAAAAATAAAAACTAAAGTTGATCATAATATGCTCACTATTTCGGATCAGCCTGAACATGATTATAACGATGGTTATTATAGCGTTGATGTTTATGTTCCTGCTAAAAGCGCCATAAAAAAGATAACTGGTTTTTGTGAAGAGGGCGATTTTTATATCAATAGTTTAAATGTTCCCCGCATCAATTTGACAATAGAAGATGGCGACGTTTTGATTAATAAGCTTACTGCGAAAAGCCTTGACCTAAATTCAAATGACGGTGACCTCAAAGTAAACCAGTCGACTTTTTCACGTAGTTCACTAAAACTAAATGATGGCGATGTTAAGATTAGCGACTCTCAAATACTAAATAACAGCTCAATTATATTGAATGACGGCGACTTTTCAATGTCAAACGCGCCTAAGATCAACTATGTATTGACAAATCACTCGGATGATAAAATCATTTTTAAAGGTTCTTATCATTCCAATCATTTTGCAAAAAAAGTTAAAAATAAACCCGTATTAAAAGTTACTAGTATGGATGGCGATATTCTAATTAATTAGTGGGCAAGTAAACTTTACTTAGATGTTTTCTTGGTTAGTAATACCCATTTTAAAATTAAAAACTTATCTAAAACAAGGAGAATCAAAATGAAAAAGTTTTACCTACTCAGTGTTGCCATCATTACTATCGGTATAATTTTGCTTGGTATTGGTGAAACTAACGGTGGCAGAGAAGATATCAATAATATCCATTCAGGCATAACAACCAATATTGAAAACTTTTTTAATCGTAATCAAACTCACGCATACTCACATCATGTACCAGCAAAATCCCGTACTTTCAACGTAGGCAAGTTCTCTAAAATTAATATTGACGCTGAAGAACCCAACATTCAAATTGCTAAAGGAGACAACTTCCAAATTAAAGTTAGCGGTCCTAATGTAAAAAAGATCAGTGCCAAGGTTTATGGCGAGAAACTGACCATTTCAGACAATGGTGCTTATGAGGATGGTACTTATAAGGTAATTGTCACTGTTCCAGAAGCAGACTCGCTAAAAGAAATAACTGGATCATGTTCTGAGGGCAATGTTCATTTAGCTGATTTGACAGTTGCCAGCATCAATTTACAATCAGAAGATGGCAATATTACTACAGATAGTATTAAAACGCAGGAAGCCAACTTTGACCTTGATAATGGCGATTTGAAAATCTCCAATTCAACATTAACAAGCAGTTTCCTCAACATGAGTGAAGGCGACCTGATTGTTACCAGTAGTCACTTTAAAATCAAGGCTACCTTAGGTGACGGTGATGCTAAGATAAATAATTCTAATTTACTTGACAACAGCTCATTTAATCTAAGCGAAGGCGATTTTCAAATGAGCAGGTCTCCCAAGATCAGTTACCAGCTTTCAACCGCTTCAGATGATGATCTTGTCTTTCATGGCAATAATCATCGCAAACACTTTTCTAAAAAATTAAAGGGTTTGCCTTTGCTTAAAGTTACAAGTGGAGATGGGGATATAGTTATTAATTAAAAATTCCAAAAGACTTGAGTTAGGAAGCTTTTGTCACATTAAAATAAATATAAGAATAAAAAAGGCATTATTTTTTATTTCTATATTGTCTGAATCAAGTTGTGGTGCTAATATTTATTAAATATAATATTAGATCTAGATTAAAGAAAGAAAATTACAATGAAAATTAATTTTAACGGGTCACTTGAATTTCAAAATAAACCGGATCCTGAACCACATGAAATTGACCTATCTTCATTTACCAACATCACAATGGATCTTTATGCTTTTAGCATTGATATTCATTCTGGAACAAATTATCATGTAACGATTTGTGGTAATGACAAAGACTATGTAACTGCTGAAGTTAAAGAACAAACTTTATTTATTAGTGAAAAAGGACATAATTCTAATAGTTTTACTTTCAATCATTCCTTCAAAATAAATAAAATAATAGTTACTGTTCCAGAGGATGCACCGCTTAACACACTGCAAGCAAATGAACATGCTGGAAGCGTCCTTTTATCTGACCTTAATATGCAACAGTTTAAATTGAAAAATGAAGCCGGTTCAACAAAATTGCTTAACGTTACTATAACTAAAGAGGCAAAACTTAATCTAGAAGCAGGCAGTTTATCAATCAGCCACTGCAATATAAACCTAAAAGCAAAACTTTCTGCTGGTTCGGTTAAAATTGATAATTTGCAAGGAAAAAGTCAATTCGTACTCTCTAGCGGATCATTTAAAATGACTGACAATAATAATATTAAGACTGGTTATGATTTATCTGCTAATATCGGGACAATATATTTTCACGGTAATAGAGAAGGTCAGAGCTTTTATTGCCTAGGTGACGATCAAAACCAGGTAACTGTTCAATGTGGAGTGGGATCAATCAAAATTGTATAAAAAAGTCTTACCTTAACCTATTCAGGCAAAGGTAAGACTTTTTTGATGCAAAAATTAGCGCTGAACATCAATTACAAAAGAATTAATGTCTCCTCTATATTTAGCAATTGAGTATTCAATTGGCTGTTCATCAGCCGTAAGACCCTGAGTATGAAAGTAAAATATCGGCTTATTGACTGCAATATTAAGCAAGTTGGCAGTAGTTTCATCTGCTTCCATTACTTCCAGCTTTCTGATTACCTGCGTTACTTTTAAATGATATTTTTCAAGAGTACTATATAAAGAATCCTGGGCAAAATTATAATTAATCAGCTCAGGTATCCTTTGTTTGGGCACATAGGTTGTAACCAGAACAATTGGCTGATCATTAGCATAGCGCAACCGTACTAGCTTAAAGACAGGTGCTTTTTCAGGCAACTTTAAATTTTTGCTTACTTCAGGTGTGGCTTTTTCTTCATCAAAATAAAGCAGATTGGTTTTAGGATAGATGCCTTTAGCACTCATTTCTTCGCTATAGCTTTCAATCAAATGGGTAAATTCCTGCTCGATTTTAACCTTTTTAACTAGTGTACCTCGTTTACGACGCCGCTCTAAATAACCTTGATTAACCAGCAATGAGATTGCCTGACGCATTGTTGGCCGACTTACCTGATATTTATCCGCTAATTCAGTTTCTGGAGGAATAATTGTATTTTGCGCATAAATGCCAGTTTGAATTTTATTCAAAAGATCGTTAGCAATTACTTGATATTTAGGGAGTTCTTTTTTTACCAATTAGTCCCACCACTTTCATCTTACTAAATTATACCATTATAAGAATACTATACCATGCAAAAAACCGGTGTAAAGAGCTAAATAGCCCTTATTTACACTGGTTTTTTAACACTATTTTTTTATTCACACTTAAATTTCAATTGAGTTGATGCCATCTTTTTCAAACCGCTGTTTAAGAGTTTCAATGATTTTTACACCTGAGCTAGTGCCTATTCGTTCTGCTCCAGCTGCGATCATTGCTAAAAAATCATCGGTATTGCGAATTCCGCCTGCAGCTTTGACTTTAACATCCGAGCCAACATTTTCTTTCATCAATTTTACATCTTCCACTGTTGCACCAGCTGTCCCAAAACCAGTTGATGTCTTGACAAAATCAGGTTGTACTTCTTTTGCAATTAAAGCCAGCTGCTTAATTTCTGCCTTAGACAAGTAGCACGTTTCAAAAATAACCTTACATGGAACATGGTGATCATGGCAAAGATCAACCATCTGAGTCATTTCATCTTCAATATAAGACCAATTATGAGCTTTCACTTGCGTTAAGTTAACAACATAATCAATTTCATTAGCACCGTTTTGTAATGCATCTTTAGTTTCTGCCAACTTGCAAGCTACCGTTGTTTGACCCAAAGGAAAACTAATTGCAGCTCCTGTATCAATATCAGTCCCCTTTAACTGCTGGGCGCAAAATTCTGATTGGACTTCATTAATTGCTACCATCTTGAAATGATATTTTTTAGCTTCATCGCATAACTTTATCATGTCGTCTTCAGTAGCATCCGCATGTAAGTTAGTATGATCAATTAATCGTGCAAAGTCATCAATTGTGTATTTCATTGTTATTCTCCTTTTTGTAATTACATAAACTGATTTTAACCACAGAAAGCTTTAATGTCAACCGCTTACTTTTTTATTTAAAATAGTGTTTGACTTATATAAAGCGATTACATATAATTGTGTTGTAAATTAATATGTATTTACAAAAAGGAGTGGTTTTAGTGAAAATATTGTTAACTTCACACGGACATTTAGCACAAGGCATCGCTTCTGGTTTTGAATTTATTGCTGGCAAATCGGATCATATCATGACACTTGAATTAGATGAAAGAGGAATTGGTTCATACCGTAATCGTCTTCAAGAGCTGCTTGACGGTGAAACAGAATCAGTCTTAATTTTGGCAGATCTAAAAGGTGGAACTCCATACAATGAATCCTTTAAGTACTATTTAACTCACACTGAAAAAACACGTGTAGTAAGTGGTCTGAACTTACCCATGCTTTTAGAGCTTGTCCCCCCAATTATCTGACAATACAGCACTCGATGAAGCCGTGCAGACAGCTTTACAGGCGGGAACAAATGGTATCGATGTTGCTCAAGACGAACAAGATGATGATGACGATATTGAATTTTAAATTAATAAGAAAGGTGTAATAAGTATGAGTATTTCAGTAGTAAGAATTGACGACCGGGTAATCCATGGTCAAACGATGACGCGTTGGACCAAAGCACGTCCCGTAGATGGCATTTTAGTTGTTGGTGATAATATCGCCCACGACAAGTTGCGGCGCAAAGTATTAAAAGCTGCTGCTAATGAATTAAAAGTTGGTATTTATACAGTTGCTGAAGCTGGCGACAAAATCAAAAAGGGTATTGAATCCAAAAAGAAATTTTTCTTAATCAGTGACTCCCCCAAGACTTTTGCGCAAATGGCAGACTTGGGAATTGATTTTGGCAAAGTACTAAATGTTGGACCGATGAATACTCGCCCAGGAACTAAGGTGCTTGGACGAACAGTAGCCATTGATCAAGATGACTACAATGCTTTTGAAGATATTGCAAAACATGGCACTGACATTCAATTTCAGTAATTACCTGATGATGAAATTAAACCTTGGTCAACTATGAAAAAGAAATATGATTCTATGTCTTAATTTTTGGAGGCAATAAAAATGAATAATTTATTTTTTCCCGCACTTTTAACAGGAATTTTCTGTTATCTGGGAGCGATTGAAACACCATGGCTATTTGGTATGTCTGGAGGTTTCTATATTGTTGGCAGACCCTTAGTAGCCGGTTTACTGGTCGGCCTTGCCTTTGGTGACATTAAAAATGGTATTTTGTGTGGCCTGGCTGTGCAAGCCGTTTTCATCGCCAACTTGTCAACTGGAGGTGCCACTAATAGTGAAATTACCTATGCAGCATATGGTGGAATAGGTTTGGCCATGTCGACCACTAAAAATCCTGCAATTGCTGTTACCCTGGCAATTTTAATTGGCCAGACATTTGGCTTAATTTTCTATAATGGCAGAATGGCTCTTTACTCTTTCTGGAATACTCGAGCTGAAAATGCCGCACATAATAATGATGATCGTGGTATAGTCCTGAACCATCTAGTTTATCCGCAAATCACTACCTTCCTTTTACGTGCTGTACCAGTTTTTCTAGCAATTTATTATGGCAAAGGTTTAGTCAACTGGCTAATCGACAGCATTCCCGCTACTGTAACCCATATTATTCAAGTTTTAGGCGGCGTTTTGCCAGCCTTGGGTATTGCTATGTTAATGAGCATAGTAATCAAAAATAAATCGCACTTTATTTTCTTCTTTGCCGGTTTTGTTTTACTTGCTTTTGCCAAATTAAGCATGATTGCAATTGTCTTTATTTCGGCGTTAGTCGCATATCTATATTACATGTCAACCGGTAAAAACAACGCTCCGGCTGCTGCTAACTCTGCAGATAACGCAGAACAGACAATTGATAATGACGAAGAATATGAAGATGAAGATCTATTTTAATGAGAGGTGTTAAAGATGGCTACAAAGGAAAATAATACTGAACCACAAAAACTGCTATCAAAGCATGAACTTAATCAAATTTGGTACCGGTGGGGTTTTACACACCTCAGTTCAATGAGTTATGAAAAGTTGCAGGGACATGCCTGGGCATATTCTTACTTACCTTTTGCACGCAAATATTATAAAAATGATCCCGAGAAAAAAAGACGCCTGCTTGAACGTCATTCCATGTTTTACAATACCGAACCGCAAACAGGTCAAATTATTAATGGGATTGTTGCTTCGCTTGAAGAGCAAATTGCTTTGGGCAACGATGTTTCAGAAGAAATGCCCGTTAACATTAAAGCTACTTTAATGGGTCCTTTAGCTGGCATTGGGGATTCAATCATTCAAGGCATTATTGTTCCTATTTTGTTATCAATTGCAATGAGCTTAGCTAAAGGCGGCAGTCCCGTCGGACCATTATTTTACATTATTGCTTATGGCATAATTGGACCTACAATTTCCTACATTGCCTTTCACAGCGGTTATAAATTAGGTGTTGGCGCAATCGACACTATTGTAGGAGAAAATTCCAAGAGAATTACTGATGCGTTTAACATCTTAGGCGTAATGGTTGTGGGAGCTTTGGCCGCAAATACAATTGTTCTTAAAACTGTAGCTAAAATTCCTTTAGGAGGCAAATCGCAACCTTTACAAACAGTTCTAGACGGTATCTTTCCTGGACTCTTACCACTAGCTATGGTTATTTTTGGCTGGTGGCTTGTTTCCAGTAAACAAATGACAGCTACTAAAGTAATTATCATTATGGTTGTAATTGTAACTATCGGCTGTTTGATTGGGTTATTTTAATAAAAGTTCATTTTTACACTGCTTTTTGGCAGATAATAGAGTACACTTTGATTAGTGTGCTCTTTTTATATATAATTACTTAAAATTACGAAAAATAATTTTTTATTTCTATATATGTTGATAGATTAAATAGTGGTTTATACTATTTTGACAAGCTTTTTAGCAACCTTTTTAATCTTAAGCAATTCATGATAAAATTACTTATTGACTTTATTGAAAGAAGGGTTCGATGGGCAAGCGAAAATTCTTCTATCATCATTTAACAGATGATTTGGTGGTTAGCCTGAACCAAGATTATCATTTACCAAATAGTTATGCTATTTTTCCGAAATCATTAGGTGGAAAAATTTGGTCTAAGATTGTACGCCCTATAGGACATCTAGTTAGTATAGTCTATATTAATTTGATCCTAAGAGTACGAATAGTTGGCAAGGAAAAGTTGCAAGCAATAAACGATCAAGGGTATTTTATCTATGGTAATCATACCCAAACTTTTGGCGATGTGGTTTTACCACTTAGCATTATTCCTGCAAAAAACTATTATGCTATTGCAGCACAATCAAATTGGGGCATCCCTGTTTTAGGAAAACTGGTTTTACCATATTTTGGACTTCCTGTTGGTCAAAACATAGAACAATCTGCAAAATTGATTAAAGCAATCACTGCGGTTATTAAAGCAAAAAAGGTAGTTGTCATTTATCCTGAATCACATGTTTGGCCTTATTACACTAAAATCAGGCCTTTTCCAGTGAACAGCATGCATTTCCCTGTTGCACTTGACTCTGCCAGCTTTACTATGACTACAACATATTCTAAGCCCAGGTGGGGTAAGAAACCGCAAATAACGGTCTACATAGATGGGCCCTTCTTTCCAGATAATCATCTTACTAAAAAGCAGGCGCAAGAAAAGCTGCATAAGCAAGTTTATCAGACAATGCAAAAACGAGCCTTAACAAGTAATTTCGAATATTGCATTTATCAA
>NZ_JRJB01000011.1:0-92915 GCF_000760615.1 Lactobacillus sp. wkB10
CTAAAATACACGACCCCGATCAAATATCGAAATCGTGCATTGAGTCTTGCGTAATATTAAAATGTCTAACTTTTTAGTTGCACTTCAATTTAGGACAAATTTGGGGGTTATTTTTATGTCTAAATTATCCAAACAAGATAAAATTGAAATCTATCATCTTTGGCATGATTATCAAATCGGCCCTGCTGAGCTAAGTCAGCGTTATCGGGTTGGCAAATCTAATATTGGTTACTTGTTGGCTTTAATTGACCGTCACGGTCTAGCCATTTTAGATCAGCCTTTCACAGCTTATACAAGTAATTTTAAGGAGCAGGCTCTTAGGCGAATCATAGTTGACCATGAGCCCCTTTATCACGTAGCGCTAGATTTAGGTTTAAAAAGTCATGGCATGTTGTCCAATTGGCTGCGCGAATACCGTAAAAATGGGTATAATATCGTTAACAAGCAGAGAGGACGACCGCCCCATGACCAAAAGAGAGCAGCTGATCAAACAGGAAAACCATCGACTCAAGCAAGAGAACGAACGCTTACGCCAGCAGAACTTGAAGCTGAAAATCGAGAACGAATTCGTAAAAAAATTGAGCGTCTTAGTCGACCAGCGGACCAAGAACCGCAAGCCCCGGAAATAGTCCAGGCAGTTACCCAACTAAGGCGCGAGCTTAAAGTCAGCGTAACTTTTATTCTTGATGCCATTAATGCCAATCCCAATCTGCCCCATCTTTCTCGTAGCAATTACTACTACACTTTAAAGAAGAAGGACAAAGAGCGGGACAATCGAGAAATAATGGCTGAAATCAAAGCTGTTTATGAAGAACACAAGCACCGCTATGGCTATCGCCGTATTACTGCAGAGCTTAGGCGTCGCGGTTTATTAGTCAATCATAAAAAGGTGCAGCGCTTAATGAACAAGCTGAAATTGTTTGGCATAGTCAGTAAACGCTGGCACAAATACAGCAGCTATCGCGGCACTCAGGGTCCGATTAAGCCTGACTTGATTAAACGCAGCTTCAGTGCGGTTTATCCCAATCACAAATGGTATTCAGATGTGACGGAGTTTAAGCTCAAGGGGCAAAAGACCTATTTATCACCGATCATTGACGGCTGCACCCAAGAGATTGTTTCCTATACTATTTCCCGCAGCCCTAATCTTAAGCAGACCATGGATATGTTAAAAAAGGCCTGGCACAAATATCCGGCCTTGAATGGCTTGATCTTCCATACTGATCAAGGCTGGCAATACCAAAACGGCCAGTTTCAAGCGTGGCTTAAAAATCACGGCATTAGCCAATCAATGTCACGCAAGGGCAATTCGCTTGATGATGGGCTAATGGAAGGCTTCTTCGGAATACTCAAACGAGAAATGTTTTATGGTTTTGAAAAGCAGTTTAAAAATCTCATTGAACTGGAAGATGCGATTAGAGACTACATTGAGTATTACAATCAGAAAAGAATCAAAATCAAACTAAAAGGACTAACTCCGCTTGAATATCGGCAATTAGTCCTCAGTTAGCTAATATAAAGTGTCCTAATTTTAGGGTTCACATCATAATAGTGAGCTGCTTTTTGTCATGGAATTTAAATTGCTGATAAATAAAAAAGTTGAGGTGCTGAAACAAGCTGAATCTGATGATTATGGCCAAAAAGCAATTAACGAATTACCTCAAAAAATGGTCGATGAAAATAAGGTTGACGTAGATGCAGTTTCGGGCGCCTCTAATACTACAAGAGGATTAAAAGATGCTGTCAGGGATGCATTGAGCAAAATTAAATAGATATTTATCAAGAATTTAATAAGCATTTAAAACAGGTCATAAATTTGGTTAAAACTTATGACCTGCTTTTTGTATTATGAAGTTAGGGCAAGTTAACCTGGTAATCATTAAACTGAAACATTGTTTATGAATTTACCTAAAAATTTTGAAAAAGAAAGTGCTTTTAAAAAACTTCTTAACCAATTAATCTATATTTATAACTACTTTATTTGCAGAAAGGGAGAAAAAGTAATGGAAAAAATTAATAAATATATTGATCATACTTTATTGGAGCCAAATGCGACTCAAGAGCAAATTGATAAGGTGATTTCAGAGGCTAAAAAATATCAATTTGCGTCTGTCTGTGTAAATCCTTTTTGGGTAAAATATGTGAGTGAAAAATTACAAGGAACAAAAATTAATACTGTAACGGTGATTGGTTTTCCCCTAGGAGCAACTACTACTGAAACTAAAGTTTTTGAAGCAACACAAGCAGTCGCAAATGGTGCCGATGAGTGTGATATGGTCCAAAATATTGGAGCATTTCTTTCAGAAGACTATGATGTGGTGCTTAAAGATGAAAAAGCGGTTGTCGAAGCGGTACATTCAAAGGAAAAAAAGGTAAAAGTAATTCTTGAAAATTGTTTTCTTAATTCGCAACAAATTAAAAAAGCATGCTTGATAGCAGAAAAATCTGGTGCTGATTTCGTGAAAACGTCAACTGGCTTTGCAAAATATGGAGCCAGAGCAGAAGATGTTAAGATTATGGCCGCAACCGTCGGAACTAAAATGGGCATCAAAGCAGCAGGCGGTATTCATACTAAAGCTGAAGCCTGCCAAATGATTGCTAGTGGAGCTACCAGATTAGGGGCAAGTGCAAGTCTAAAAATAATAAAAGAATTGTAGATTTGGCACAAAAATAAGTATTTAGAGAAGACACTGTATTTGTTAACGCAAGGTGTCTTCTTTTTTAGTGTAGTTTTTTGCAAAATTTTGTTGAAAGCAGGTAGACTATGTGTCTTATTTTTCCAAAAAAAGTGGAAACAATAAACTCTTTTTTATATGTAAGCGGTAACGTATTATTTGAATTGAGGTGAGGAATATGAAAGACCGGCAATTACTGATAATAAATGAATTGCTTGATAAAGAAAATTTATCAATCGATGAATTGAGTCAAGCCTTGAATGTTTCTTCCAGAACTATCAGAAATGATGTGGATGATATTAACAGAACTTTAAGTGACCTTTCAATTACTGGAATTTCTAATAAGCGGGGGCAACTTTATTTTTGTCTTGATTTGGATGCCAGACATTCCTTATCTCACTCTTTAAAAATTAGTTCGGATACGTTTCTTGATCCTAGAGAAAGACAGCTTCATATCATTATCAGCTTTCTAAAAGCTCCTCACCAGGTAAAAATTTATGAAGAACAAAAGCGGCTGAATATAAGTAAAAGCACGATGGACAAGGATATGCGCCAGGTTAGAGAATTTCTTGCCAAATATTCTCTGACCTTAGATACGCAGCAAGGAGCAAAAATTGAAGGTGCTGAAAGAAATATCAGAACAATGATTCAACAATTGATTGTTGAAAATATTGATATTTCCCAATTAACGGAAAAAGGCAGCTTTGAAGGAAGTGATAGTTACCAAATAGTAATTGATTATTTAAATCCTCAGGTACTTAAGCAAACTAATAAAGTTGCTAAAGAGCTGATACTTGGTGGTCGTTATGAAGGAGTTTCTGCTAGAGAAGCACAAATTTCTGTTTTAATGGCCATTTGGATTAGACGTTTGCAGGAAAAACAATATCTTGATGACAGTCAGGTTTCTACTCTAGAAATTGCTAATACTAGAATTATGAAATCTGTAAACAATTTACTGGACAATTTGGAACTGACAGTACCGGAAAATGAAAAAAGCTATATGACTTTTATTCTTAAAACATTTTTAGGTGAAAAAGAGGTAAGAATTGACAAATGGGCTGAATCGGAACTTCTGACTTTACGGTTAATAGATTATATGAGTGATATAGAAAAAATTAATTACCGTGATTCTGAACAACTTTATGAACAGCTTAATTCACATATTTCAGCATTTTTGCAAAGGCAGGAAAATCATATTGAAGTATTTAATCCGTTAACTGAAGTTCTTAAGAACAGCTATGCAACTATTTATCAAGATATCTCAGCTTTTTTTAAAAGCAGATACAGTAAAAACGTTTCAGCAGGAGAGAAAGCTTTCATAACGGTTTACTTTAGTACTTATTACGAAGAAAGCATCAAAGAAAACAACTTTTACAGAATTGCGGTTCTTTGTAATTATGGCGAAGCTACCGGTCAGCTATTAGCTGCCAATATTTCTAGAAACATGAATGTCGAAGTTGTGGCAGTTTTAGGATTACAAGATATAAATTCTTTAAGAAAGCTAAACATAGATTTTGTCGTTAAGACAATTAATGAATCAACAGGAATGGTCCCCAGTTTTAAAATGCCTCCTGTTCCCAGAAAGCAAGACTATCAGGAGTTAAAGAAATTTATTGCCAAAGCAGATATTAAAAAACATATGCTGTCTTTAAAGCAAAGTCCTTCAGTTAAGAAAAATTTGCTTAAAGACACCATTTCGCTAATTGAATCAGAAACCAGAAAAAATGTTTCAGCCCGCTTAGTGGACAAATTAATTGAAATTTTTTCTGAACATCATATTGAAATAAAAGAGAGGGAGGTGAGGCCAATGCTTCAAGATTTGTTAACTGATGACAAAATCCAAATACACATAACGGCTAATAATTGGTGTGAAGCAATTGAAAAAACCAGCCAACCGCTAATAAAAAATAAATCAATTAATGATGATTATGTTGTCGCAATGGAAGAATCAGTTAAAAAATTCGGACCTTATATTGTCATAGGTCCTGGAATTGCTTTGGCCCATGCAAGACCGGAGGACGGGGTTGCAAAATTGGATGTCAGTGTAGCATCACTGGCTGAACCAATAGAATTCGGCAACAAGGCAAATGATCCAGTAAAAATCATTTTTGTTTTGTCTGCAATTGACAGCTATTCACATTTAAATGTTTTAAAAGCAATTGTGGATTTAATAAATAAGCCAAATAAGATTGAAGAACTTTTTAATACGGGCGATAAAGAAAGTTTTAAAAAGACCTTGTTTGGCGTAGAAAAATAATAGAGTTAGGAGTGTAAAAATATGGCAAAAGTACCTACAGTGTTCTTTATTTGCGGCAACGGCTTGGGCTCAAGCTTAGCTTGTCAGATGGAAGCAGATGATGTTTTTAGTGAAGCCGGTATCGAAGTTAATTCAGATCATGATTCGATTTCAGATGCACCTTCACTCAATGCCGATGTTATTGTTTCAGCAAGCAATTTTGAATCTCAATTTGCCAATATGCAAATTGATCCCAAAACCAAATTTGTCTATTTAGACAACATCGTTGATAAAGACGAAATTAAAGAAAAAGTTTTACCAGTTGTGAAACAAATTGCAGATAGTTAAGTTTATAAAAAGGAGTGAGAGAAATGGTCGTTATTCAATGGATAATTAACAATATCCTTACTCAGGCAGCAATTTTAATTTCATTAATTGCGATGCTGGGATTAATATTACAGGGTAAAAAAATGGGAGCGGTCATCAGTGGTACGCTTAAAACTTTGCTTGGGTTTGAAGTTTTATCCGCTGGTTCGACAATTATTCAACAAAGTTTGGCTTATTTTGCAGTAATTTTTCAGCATGGTTTTCACACTAAAGGTATTGTACCTAGTATTGAAGCCATTAATGGTCAGGCAATGAACAAGTTGGGTTTAGGTAATAGTATTGCCTTAACTCTTTTAGGTATTTTCATTGTGAACATTATCATAGCCAGATTTACTAAATGGAAGTATGTCTTTTTAACCGGACAAGCTTTATTATGGATGGCTACTATGACTGTTATTGGTGGTCACTTTGCCGGCTTAAAAGGTTTTCCGTTAATTTTAATGGGTAGTATTATAGGTGGTATTTTTGCTATTGCAATGCCGGCATTAGCGCAACCAATTGTACGTAAAATTACTGGCAGCAATGCAATTGCCCTAGGTCACTTTTGTACAATTGGATATTTGGTTGAGGCAGGCGTGGCCTGGCTAGTCAGAGACCGCAAAGTTGATCAACATGTAACTAACATTAAGGAAAGAACAGATTCTTGGGAACACGTTAAGCTTCCTAAGAGCATGTCATTTTTACAGGATAATTCCCTTTCTATTATGGTAGTAATGGTTCCTTTATACATTATTACTGCTGCTTTTGCTGGTCCTTACTGGTCTATTAAAGCTGCGGGGGGAGCTGCAGGAGGCGTAAACTACATTATTTATGCCTTTTTACAAGCTATTCAATTTACAGTAGGTGTTTATGTAATGCTTTCAGGGGTTCGTTTGATGTTAGGTGAAATTGTTCCTGCCTTTCGTGGTATTGCTATGAAGGTAGTTCCTAATTCAGTACCTGCTCTTGACTGTCCAGTTTTATTTCCATATTCACCAAATGCAGTCATTATTGGTTTCGTAACGACAACTATTGGGACAGTTATAGGCATGTTCTTATCCCCGTTAGTAGGACTAGCAGTAATCTTGCCAGGCATGACTACTAATTTCTTTGCGGGCGGTACTGCAGGAATCTTTGGTAATGCAATTGGCGGCAAACGTGGTGCCATCATTGGTGGTATTGCACACGGTTTGTTTATTACCTTGCTTCCAGCACTTTTGGTTGGCGCATTATCATCAGTTGGCTTTGTAAACGCCACAGCTACAGATGTTGATACCATTACCGCTGCTTTATTATATCTGTGGGTTATTGCACCGGCCTTTCATGCCTTTGGCTAATTACTTTGGAGGTGTTTAATAATGTCGTTTTGGTCGAAAATTTTTAAATCAAATGTAACGGAAAGTAATTCAGCTGCAGATAAAGAAACTAATGAAACAAGCAGCCAATTAACAGATGATGAAAAGCAACAGATCAAGAGTCAAATCAAAGACTTAACTAAACAACTTAATGACAGCAACTCAGAGTCAGTAGCAAGCAATAAACAAAAAGCTACTGTTTTAACCCAGTTAGGGCAGAACTATCAAAAGCTGGGTAATGTTGATGATGCTATTGATGCTTATGAAAAAAGCTTGAAACTCAACGAGGATTTTGGTCCGGCTTTTGACGGTTTGCTTAAGCTTTATGATATCAAACGGCAAAAAGCTGCTTATGCTAAAGATAATGATGAAATACAAAAATGGCTCAACAAGGGTGACGAATTAACGGCATTATCTAAGAAAATAATGCGTTCTAAATAAATTTCCAGATTATATAGTTGAGATTAACAATTAAAGGAGAAAAAATGGCTTATAAAACGTTAAAAGAAGTACTAAAAGAAGCAGAAGAAATGGATTTCACAGTTGGTGCTTTTAATGCTCATAACTTGGAAATGGTTCCGGCTATGATTGAGGCTGCGCACGAAGAAGGTGCTCCTATTATTATTCAAACTTCTGTTGGTACGGCTGATACGGAGGGGATGAGAAACTTTGTAGCTGTTTGCAAAAGCATGGCAGAACACGAAGCGGTGGATGTTGTGCTCCACTTAGATCATGCCCGTGATATTAAAGACATTGAAAGAGCAATTGCAGCCGGATACAGTTCGGTCATGTTTGATGGGTCATTACTTTCATTTAAGGAAAACATTGCCAAGACCAAGAGAGTTGTAGAATATGCCCATAAACGCGGTGTCTCAGTTGAGGGTGAAATTGGAACTATCGGTGGAACTGAAGAAGGTTTTACCGTTAAAGAAGGAAACTATACTCGTCCTGAAGATGCTGTCAAATTCTTGCAAGAATGTGATGTTGATGCTTTAGCTGTGGGCGTTGGTACACATCACGGGCAATTTCAATCTAAAACCGAGTTGAACTTTCCACTTATTGAAGATTTGCATAGTAAACTGGATAAGCCAATGGTTATCCATGGTGGAACGGGAGTTAACGAGGAAGATTACCATAGACTGACCGAAAATGGTATTCGCAAGTTTAACGTCGGAACTGAACTATTAGTTTCATGGACTAAGAAAGCAAAAGAGATGTTTGACAAAACCGAAGTTAATGAATCTCTGAGAAATAACATTATTCCATGTAACGAAAGCGTTCATAATATTATTAAACATAAAATTGAATTATTCATGAATAAAGGGTGATCTCGTTGAAAAAAACGATGTTGCTTTTAGCTGGTTGTCCTGGTACCGGTAAATCTTATTTGGCAAAACTGATATGCAAGGCCATTCCCGATTATTTTAATGAGGTTTCTATAGATCTGTTTAAAGAGCAGCTTTATGAAAGTAAAGGCTTTGATAATCCGTCTGAAAAAACAGAGTTAGATAATCAAGCGTACAATATGTTTTACCAAAATGTCGCAAACTTTATGAAAAAAGGTCAATCAATTATTTCTGATTACCCTTTTTCCTATCGCCAGCATGATACCTTAGAAAAATTAGCTAACAGGTATCATTTTCAAATAATTACAATTACGCTGACTTGTGATTCAGATATTTTATATGAAAGACAGAGAAAACGTGATTTGGATCCTGATCGTCCTTTAGGATTCATAATGAACCATTATCATAAAGGTGATACTTTAACCGACAGGACAAAAATGGATATCCAAAAAACAAAACAGGAATTTGAGAGTTTTAATAAAAAAAGGGGATATTCAACTTTTACATTAGGTAAAACAATTTTTCTTAATGTTTCTGATTTTAGTAAAGTTGATTATGACGGTACAATTGTTAAGCTAAAAAGCTGGGTCAACTAGGTATAAATTTACTTCTTAATATTTTGTTCAATATTCATTTAAAAATAGTATTTTAGCCGTATTTCGTATTAAAACGAATTACGGCTTTTTTAGTGCTCTTGAATTTTTCTGCTTCTTCTGAATCAAAAAAATATGCCACTTGGTTTCTTATAATTGCCACTTAGTCAAAAGTGCTAGATTTTACATTAAAATAAGCGTTTAATTAAATCATCAAGTGATGAAGGGCAGGTGAGAAGCGTGAAAATAAAAATAGAACTGAATCCGGATATGGAAGATGACGATACCAGTGTAACAATTCATGCTAAATCTGTAACGCCAGAAGTTGAACAGATATACCGACAGTTGCAAGGTATCAGTGAACATCCTGACCAGATAGAAGGCAAAAAAGATAATGTGTCCTATTACTTGAGCATGAATGAGATTTTATTTTTTGAAACAGAAGATAAACAAGTGATTGCACATACTGCCAGGGATGCTTTTACCGTAGACTACAAACTCTATGAACTAGAAAATTTGTTAAATAATCAGTTCATGCGGGTATCTAAGTCAACAATTTTAAATTTAAATCAAATTTATGCGTTAACACGTTCGATTTCTAACTGTAAAATTAATTTTCGCGATTCTTATAAAACTGTCTATGTTTCACGTCATTACTATCACAATTTGAATGATAGGTTAAACGAGAGAAGGTCATCATAATGAAAAAATTTAAACTTAGAGAAGTATTTTGGGGCATTGCTCTAGTAGCAGCTGCCGTATTCTTAGTCCTTAATCAGTTGCATCTGCTTTCATTTCATTTAAAAGTCAGCATGATTATTTGGACTATCATATTCGGAGCGGCACTGATCGAAAGCGTGGCTGATAAAAGTTTGTTTGGTACAACTTTTTCCATTGCCTTTTTATTAATTGTTTACGCTGAACCCTTGCATATTACCAAAATTGTACCATGGACGATCTTAGTGGCGGCGTTATTAATTTATTTAGGTTTAACGCTGATTTTTAAGAGAAACTGGTTTCCCAAAGTCTATTTTAACCAAAAAAAAGACGGCAAATGGAAGAACTTTAGCAATAATCGCTCAAGAATTGATAATAACGTATTCAGTAGCGGTACTGGAAAAGTTGATGGAGAAGATATAGTAATCAATCAGCGCTTGTCATCAGTTTCGCGTTATGTTCATTCACAAAATTTACGCAGTATAACAATTAATTCTTCTTTGGGTGAAGTTGAAGTCTACCTTGATCAAGCTAAAGCTGCAGGCGATGTAGTGACCGTTGACATTAGTGGCACTATGGGTGAGATTGAAATTTACGTTCCAACTTCATGGAAAGTCAACAGTGATAACTTAAACTTAGCTCTGGGAGAATTAGATATTAATGACGAATCTACCGGTGACGGTCCTACGTTAATGTTAACTGGGCATTTCAGCATGGGTGATGTGGAAGTTAATTATGTTTAACTTGGGAGAAAATAAAATGGTTAATTTAAAACAATTACATGATTATGTCAAAGAAAATTATGAAGCCGGAAACTATAAAGAAGCTGAAAAAGCCTATAAAAAATGGCATGATACCAATAATTATACCTATAATGCAGCAAAAACTGCTGTGAAAAAGAGCTCTCTCAGTGATTATCAAATGGGTTATGAACAAGCCAAAAAGGACTATGCAGAGAGTCATTCTTTCAAGGCTTTTCCTAAAAAAGGTGTTAACTTAGTTAATCGTGTTACCCAGAATAAAGCAATTGAAATAGAACGCTACATTGACGGCTACAATGATGCCAAGACCAAAATTTTACGGGCGAAAAAATAGTCCATAAAGGAGATTATTAATTATGTATGGCTCATTATTAGCCAATGTAAGTCCAGATAGAAAAATTAAGGAAACTATAGAACAATTTCCTCAAAATACACAAGCCTATTATCTGGGAAATAAGCCAGTCGGATTAATGACCTGTTGGCAAAATGCTTTTCACCCTTATTCCTTAAATTTTGCGGGCTATCTTGCACCTAGATTAACCAGCGTGGAACAAATGCAGGTTTATGAGCAAATATTGACGGATTTAACGGCAAAAGCCCAAAAAAATCACCAAAACGCATTAATTACTTATGATTATGCACCGCAGTTACTCTTTAATGCTATTGGTCAAAAAAATGGTTTTAAATTAATCAGAACTACTGTAGAACCCCAGATGCCCTTGAAAAGGGCACTGAAAAATATTCTGATAGATACTGATTTACAGTTGGTCACTCTACACGAAATAAAAAAAGATTCTGTAATGATGAATAAGCTGGCACAGGTGAGCTTCTCAGATTATCAAAAAAATCATTTAGCAAATCCGGTTGCAAAGATACCTCTTAGTGAGTGGAGCAAAACCATTTTCACTGATCAACTTGAACACGCCCCATTAGCGCTAATTGCTGCTGGACAAATTAAGGCTTATTGCTTTTCTTTTGAGGATGCCTCCCAAGAATTGACTTTAGGATGGATGGGTGCTGTTAAGCCTAATTTATTAGACCAATTGCAACAGCAATTGCTAAATTGGGCACAAGCAAAATATCAAACTTTAAGTGGTGAATTTGACTCTACAGACCCATTAGCAACGCGGACTTACAGAAAGTATGCGTTTAATCTGTGTCCAGTTTATGAAACGTATTTAAAGGAACTTTTTTAAACATTTGAGGAACGACAAGCTATTAATAGTTTGTCGTTTTTTATAGGTAGAAAAAATTCATGTTGACTTAAAGTTCACTTGAAGTATTACCATTAATCTAATCGTCGGATGAACAAGCTTGGTTAGTGTTAAAAAGCGATAAAACCAAACTGTTTATAATAAAATGAAAAGTGATAGAAAGACTGGTATACCCATGAAACGTAGTAAAGTTATTGTCCACATGTATGTTTCAATTGATGGCAAAATTGATGGTGAATACGGTAGTAGTATTTCTAGTCAATATTATTCAGATGAATTATTTGAATTAAGCAATGCTGATGCTAATGGTCGTGAAACTATTCAAATGTATGCCACGCCAGCTAATGCACAGATTGATTTAAGCAAATATCCTGCAGATAAAATTGAATACGAAGATTGGCTGCCGGATATTAAGTCACAAACCTGGTCGGTTTCTTTTGATCGCAAGGGCAAATGCAACTGGACACAAAACTATTTCGAATATAATGGTTATAAGATGCATGCAATTGAAATAGTTACTAAGCAGGCAAGTAAAAATTATTTAGCTTACTTACGTACCTTACAAATTCCTTATATTATTAGTGGTGAGCAGGAATTTAACTTAACAGAAGTTCTGGTTAAGTTAAAACAGCATTTTAATATCACAACGCTTGCTGTTTGCGGTGGCTCAATTATTGACGGCGTCTTTTTAAAGGCACACTTAGTTGATGAAATTTCTTTAGTAGTTGCACCACATGTGAATGGAGATTCTCAACAAAAATCTGCTTTCAATACTTTAGGTAAATACATTGATGATTCATTTGCCTTTGTAAGTGCCAAAAAATTAGCAGACGGCGGTGTACACCTGTTGTTTAAGAAACAAAGTTAGTTTCTCTTAATACTATAAAATTGGTTAATTCAGAGTATCAAGTTGGAAACGGTTTAGTACTTTTAATTTTGCCAAAATTTTAACCAACGAATATGGCGTCTTTTTACTTGTTTATAATTGATAGCGATAAAAATAATAGGGGATATTCCAACTTTGCGAATCAGCTGCAACTAAATCATCATTCATTAAGTATTTAGGCAATAATGCAGTTGCCTGGCCTTTTTTGACCAGCTCTAAAATCATTTCCAGTGAATCAATTTCAGTGACGCTGTTTTTATTCTGCGTTAATTTGAGAGTCAAGTTACGAAACGGACAATTTAAGTCTGCATTTATGGCAACCGGTACTCTTTTATTTTCCTGCTTTTTGCCTTTTAAAAAACAGGCTTGTAAATGGCTTTTCTTGATTAACGAATATTGGGGTAAAGTGATCGGAGTAAAGGCCCAGACCATGTCATAGGGATGCTTAGTCAATAATTCTTGAATTTCATTAGTACTTTTAATGATGACTTCATATTGATCAAGTGCAAACTGTTTCTTTTGGGTAATAATATAGCCAAAAAGCAACTCAGAGATTAAAACTTTTGGTTTGTTACTGGTTAAATCGTCTTTTAAATTTTGATAGTTTTGTAGTGCTTTAGTCGCAAAATGATACATTTTTTGCCCATTTTTAGTTGGTCTGACTCCTAAATTAGAACGCACAAAAAGTGGCGTTTTCAGTTCTCGCTCCATTGTTTTGAGCCTGGCCGTAATATTGGATTGAGTGTAGCCCAATTTCAATGCCGCTTTATTCAGTGATCTAGTTTGATAAATTGTTTGATAAATATATAAATCGTTAAAATTCATAATACTCCATATCATTAAAAGTGATAACCCTATTATAATCTCGGATTATGCAGAGTGAATTTGTTTTAATATACTAATTTTGTAATCTAAAGGGGGAACTTATTATGACTACAAAAATTGGTATTAATGGTTTTGGTCGCATCGGTCGGCTTGCTTTACGGCGAATTTATGAAGTGGCCAGTGACGACATCGAAATTGTCGCAATCAACGACTTAACTTCACCAGCTATGTTAGCACACTTATTAAAATATGATACTGCGCATGGTCAATTTAATCATGAAGTAACTGCTACAACTAATAGTATTGTAATTGATGGTAAAAATATTCCGGTTTATGCGGAAAAAGATGCTAGTCAAATTCCGTGGGTTAAAAATGACGGGGTTAAAATAGTACTTGAATGTACTGGATTTTATACTTCAACTGCAAAATCCCAAGCTCACCTTGATGCTGGTGTTAAAAGAGTATTAATTTCTGCTCCTGCAGGCAATATGAAAACTATTGTCTATAGCGTAAATGATGATCAATTAACTGACTCTGATCAAATTATTTCCGCAGGCTCATGTACCACTAATTGCTTGGCACCATTAGCACAGGCAATGAACGATGAATTTGGCATTCAAGTGGGAATTATGTCTACAACGCATGCGTACACAGCTTCACAAATGTTGCAGGATGGACCTGATCGTGGTGGCAATGTCCGTAATGCCCGTGCCGCTGTTGCTAACGTTATTCCGCATTCAACTGGAGCAGCTAAAGCGATTGGACTAGTTATACCTGAACTGGATGGCAAACTTACGGGTATTGCTCAACGAGTCCCTGTTATTTCTGGTTCTATTACTGAACTAGCTGCCATTTTAAGAGAAAAAGTTACGGTTGAAGAATTTAACGCTAGAATTAAAAAGCATACTGAAGGGAATGCTTCTTTTGGCTATAATGACGACCAAATTGTGTCATCAGATATTATTGGCACTGAATTTGGTTCGGTATTTGATCCAACTCTTACCCAAGTTGAAACTGGAGATAATGGGGTACAACTAGTCAAAGGCTATGCCTGGTATGATAATGAATCCGGCTTTGTAGCCCAAATGATCAGAACACTGCAAAAGATTGCCCAGCTAGGTTAATTCCAAAAATTAACTGATATTTTTATCAATTTATAACTGTTTATCATCAATAAAAAATGGTTCTGCCAAGTGCAGAATCATTTTTTGTGTTTTTAAAATATACTAGTCATTTTTCACCCATGGCGCTGTGAGCATTTGACTAACGGTTTGCCTAATATCATTGCTTTGAGCAATCAAAGAAATTACCGCAGCCCCAGCTGCCTTAGTTTTAGCGATTGCGCTTAAGTCGCTAGCGGTAATCCCACCAATAGCAACAATTGGCCGGGTTGTGCTTTTGACCAGTTTGCTTAAGCCGGCAATACCAATTTCGGGGTCGGCATCACTTTTAGATTGGGTGGCATAAATTGGACCACTGCCATAATAATCAATTCCGCTAATTTTATTGGCTTGTTCAACTTGCGTTAAATTCGAGCAAGAATAGCCGATAATCATCTGACCGCCAACTTCTTTAATGACCTGTCTGATTTCTTCATCACTTTGACCAACATGGACACCTTCGGCATGAACTTGTTGTGCGAGCTGAACATCATCGTCAATGAAGAAAGGCACGTGATACGTTTGACACAATTGATGCAGCTTTTGTGCCATGGGGAGTCTCTCAGCTTCACTTAAAGTTGAATTAGGTCCCTTGTCTCGAAATTGAAAAGCAGTAATACCTGCAGCAAGTGCTTCTGCGACTATGCCCGGTAATGTTTTACCTTCCGGAACGTCTTGACTGCCACAAATAAAGTAAGCATGTAAAAAATCAGTGTTAAAGTTTTTCATTATTTCTCCTAAATTACTGAGCCCAATGATTTAAAGGACCGTGACCATGACCAACTTGAATGGTTTCCTTAATGGTTTTAGTAACGTACTTTTTAGCAATTTTAATTGCTGACGGTAAACTTTGACCTAAACCCAGCTGAGCCGTAATTGCTGCAGCTAACGTGTCACCGGTGCCGTGGGTGCGCTCGGTATGTATTCTGGAACTGCTGACCCAAAGATCGGAACCATCAGCAAATAAAGCATAATCTTTTACTTGTTCGCTACTTGCATGACCGCCTTTAATTAGCACATTTTTAACTCCCATATCTTGTAATTTATGAGCTAATTCTGGATATTGGGCTTGATCTTGTACCTTGATATCAGTTAAAGTCTCCGCTTCTGGCAAGTTGGGTGTTATAAGATCGGCTAAAGGCAGCAGCTCATTCTTAACGGTGGCGACAGCATCTTGACTTAATAATGGTGCGCCCCCTTTAGCAATCATCACTGGATCTATGGTAATAGGACCAAAGTCATACTTTTGCAAATTAAGTGCAACTTGGTGGACGTGATCTGCATCGCCCAACATTCCTGTTTTACAAGCACGGATGTGGAAATCTTCTGCCAGAGAGGCGAATTGGGCATCGATCATTTCTAAGGGGAGTAAAAAAGACTTTTGCACACCTAAAGTGTTTTGAGCCGTCACTGCTACTACTACAGCTGTACCAAATACTTTTTGCATTTGAAAAGTTTTTAAGTCAGCCATGATTCCAGCACCGCCACCTGAATCAGTGCCGGCAATAGTTAAAACTTGGGGGAAAGAGTTAATTTTTTCTGTCATCATAAAGCTCCTTAATCAAAATCAGCAATTCGTTCAATATCAGCAACTTTTACTTTATACAAATAATCCATTAGATACATGCCAAAAGTAGCGGGTCCGATATTGGGATGATCTTTAACTACTAATTGACCGGCGCAACTGAAAACTAAAGCACCTATTTGAGCTGCTTCAAAAGGATCGTCAGCAACAGCTGTAAAAGCTGTGACAATACTGGTTAACATATCTCCTGAGCCGACATGAGTTTTAAAAAGGGGTGAGCCGTTATGGACATGGGCTATTCTTTTACCGTCACTAATTGTGTCTGTAGGTCCGCTCGCAATGACTGTGCAACGATATTTTTGAGCAGTTTTAGCAGTAATTTCATCAATATCACCAGAACCGGAGCCTGCATCAATCCCCTTTGAGCTCCAATCAAAGCCACCTAAGGCAGCTATCTCACCAATATTGCCCCGAATAATACTAGTATGAAAATCCCATAAAAGTTTATCTGTGATTTTATAACGGTACTCCACGGCGCCAACGGCAACGGGATCAAATACTATGGGTTTATTATATTGGCGCGCTAAATCTTCCACTTTTTTAATGTGGTTAATTTGCTGCTTGGTTAAGCAGCCAATATTAACTGCCACAGCGGAAGCCATCCGCACAATTTCTTCAGCTTCAGCGATTTCATTGCTCATAATTGGTGAAGCACCAATAGCATTAACAGCATTGGCCACGTCTTGAACTGTTACAAAATTAGCAATGTTGAAAATAACCGGGTTTTCTGCTCGCAATTTGTCTAATAATTCTAACTGCATTTTATTACTCCTAATTTAATATCCTTAAAATTTTTGACTAATAAAAAAACTTTGGCATATGGAAATGCCAAAGCTTAAGCAGTTTTGACACGTTCCTACGCAAGTATTAACTTACAGGTTCAAAGGGTCTGAAAAGTTTTCATCTCAGCCAAAAAGGCACCCCTCGTGTTATCGCTTACAATTATAGCGTATTTTATTGCTTATTACAACGTTAGGTTATAAAGACGCTATCTATTATAAGCTATAAGTGTTAGTATTTTAACTAATATTAAAAATGTGCTAGAAAACAAAAAATTATAGTGATTATAGTTAATATTTAATAAAATGTAATTAGTATTAATCAAAAGTTATTTTAACAAATAGTATTTAATTTGGAGGAGAACAATCATGAATTTCACTGATCAACTACACGAAGCGGGGAAGGCATTGTGGCATGAAAGTATGGTGCATCCATTTATTAAGGAATTGCAAAGTGGCGAACTCCCAATTGCAACTTTTAAATTTTATCTGTTGCAGGATCGCTATTATTTAAGAGAATTCAGCAAGTTGCATGAATTAATTGCGGCAAAAACGGATAATCAGGAAGTAAAGGAATTTTTACTGGCAGGGGCACAAGACTTGAAAGATGTCGAAATATCAGTGCGAGGCCATTTTTTTGAAGAATTAAAAATAACTGCGACTGAAATTTCTGAAACTCCGGTGGCTCCAACAGCTTATAACTACGTTAACCATATGCATATGACATTAAATCGATTTGGTGTTAAACCAGCGGTTGCAGCGCTTTTACCATGTTACTGGCTCTATCAGGAAATTGGCCAAAAAATGGCAGAAAAGGGCTCACCGGTTTCTTATTATCAAGAGTGGATTGATACTTATGATGGCGAGTGGTATGGTGCCAACGTAACAAAAATGCTGCATTTAACCAATTCTTTGGCTGAAAGTGCTGCTAACGAAGAACTTGAGCAAATGGAAACTGCATTTGTACGCAGCAGCTATTATGAATTGCAGTTTTGGCAGATGGCTTATGAAAAACAAGATTGGAAGTAAATTCTGCAAAAAGAGCTTTTATTTTATTCTTACTTGTCTTTAGTCAATTTCATAATAAAATTTTGATATTGAACAATGTAATTATTGTTCAAGGTCCCAGGAAAGTGTGCAACTTGGGGAAAGCAAGATATACTTATTTTGTAATAATGAAGACTTACGTAATATTATTATATTAATTGTTATTTAGGAATTTATAAAGTGTGGACTTCTGGCGGCAGCATATATTATGCACTAAAAGCAACTGATCCTAACCCTGTATTTCTAGTCTGTAATTAGTCTGGAAGGCTAACAATGCACTACTATGCTGGCGGAAGCAAAAAAGCAAGAACCGTCAGTTATAGAGTTGACGGTATAGGCCGATGCCAAACTTAACCGCAATATTCTCACTCTTGCACTTGTGGGTGATATGGCTAAGCCACTTTAAGCGGTAAAATTGATTGCTTCTTAGGAGATATAATGTTTCCAAGCACAGACTTTTAAATGGGAATGATAAAAATGAATGATGAACAATTTTTTAAATTAAGAAAGATACTAGATTTTTTTAAAAAACAAGCTCCGACAGCTATTATTGAAGAGAATGTAAATAGCGTTGAAAATTATAAGGCAGAATCTGCTGATGAGTATAATAGAGGAAAAAGTTATCTTGGCGAAAATAATAATTCGTTTAAATCTTTTCATGTAAGTGTGGATTCCGCAAAAGATTTCTTGTGTTTATTGAATTTGCTGGGTGCAATACACGCAAATTTTAATATACGTTCAAAGCCTTTTATAATAGAAGGAGAAGAAAACAGTAAGTCGCTAAAAAAAGAGAAAGACTATTATAACAATTGGATGGAATGTTTTTCAAACTATGAATTTATGATAGTTAATTTTGATGAAACTGCTTTAGACCAGGATCAATATTACGGTTAATTTCATTAATTTATAAAAAGGCAGCTTACCAAGCTTAAGCTACCTTTTTTAGTTCAGTTATTTCGCATTATTGAAATTATTATATTAAAAGCTAGTATGCTATTATTCATCAATTTTTTTAATATAAATTAATTTTGCTTTTTTTAATATTCCACGATCTTTAAATAGAAAGCCATAATATCTATTATTAATTTTTCCAACATAATAAAGCGTATCATAAGATCCTTGATTATCAGTAGTTATTTTAACAGAAGCAATTTTTTTATTATGTAAGCATTTATATGTGTCTATGTTATATGAATATTTTCTTTCGCCAGCACTAAGATATACGGTTTTTTCTAAAGAATTAATTCTATAATAATGTATAAAGCCCATTCCAATGCCTATAAAGAGAAAAGTTAAAATAAATACAGTTATAGTTTTTTTCATTTTTGCTTCCTTGTTTAATACGGTAATATGCCTGAGATGAATAATACATCGGCAGAGCCTTTTGAGCTTGTCGCAACATATAAAAAATATAGCAACAATTGACAGCGCAGTAGTTATTGAGGTCAAAGGTGACAATGTAACTCTCATTAAAATATATGATCAATAAAGTATACTCTTGCGAACATATTAAAATTTATATGATTATAGAAGAAATAATTGTTCACTAGACTATATTCAATAAGACTAAAGAAATTCTTTAATTTCTGATTTCAAATTATTAGCTAATTGTTGCGCCTCAATTTTTTCTAGTAAACTTACTTGTTCCAAAGCTTTAGTTTTATCTTTTTGACAAACCGCAATTCTTGCCCTTATTACAAGCAATTTATCATATTGACCAAGCTTTTTAATTAGCGGCTTTAGCTTAAGCATATTATCAGCTGCCAGCTTAAATTTATGATCCAGCATTTCTATCATGGCCTGATTAATTAAAGTATCAATTTTCAAAGATTTTTTAAAAGGGTAATCTCTATCAATTACCGTAATGATTTTAGCAATAATTTCATTGGCAGTTTCATAATCAAAAGCAAATAAAATTGTATTTAGAACATAAATATCAGTGATTGTAAGAATTTTAGTTTTAGCCAGATAATCAAACCAGATTGGTTGTACCATCTTTTTAGCTTTGTCTAACCCTTTAGGTTTATTGGCTAATAATAAAGCTTCTAAAATTGTTTTAATTCTTCCGATGTCCCCGTCGTTTTCTACCAAAAAGCAATCTTGTAACAATGCTTCTATATCAGCAATACTATTATCGGCAGTATCTATACTTATTTTAAGTTCAAAAAAACGGTGTAATAGTCGTCGCTTAAAGCTTAAAGTATAATTATTACTAATATATTCAAATTCATCTGGTGTAAGACTTAGTCGTTTAATCAATTCGATTTCATTCTCATAAGAAACAGTTAATTCACTATGTTCTATCTTAGAAAGTTCACTGCGGTCAAAAAGATCATTTGCCAACTCTTGTTGTGTTATTCTGCGGGATATTCTCAATTTTCTAATAGTTATACCAAATCTACTCATACTGGCCAATTACCTTAATTACGTTTATTAAAAAATTATTCTGTTTTTAATATTTATTCCTTATTGTGCAGGCTTTGCACACATTTTCATAAAAATCAATGTTATTATGAAAGCAGGAACAAAATTAAAAATAGAGTTCTACATTTAACATAATTTCTAATATATATATTAATTCTTTATAGAAAGAATTTATAATGTTTATTACATTTTCAGTTATGTGGTTTTTAAATAAAAGAATGCACTTTTAGCAAAATGCCTCGGCTATAGTACAAAACAGGGCACAGACCTGGTCAACTAATTTATCTGACTTTAATGCCAGCTATAGAAAATCAAGAATTTATCAAGATATAAACTAGGCTGCACAAGACTCCGAAGGAGTTTGGTACGATTAAAATTCTAAAAACTTTACAGACTATCATATAGTTTGTATGTTAAGGGGGGCTCAAAAATGGCTACTTCACCAGTTATACAATTCATACTTCATGTAGGTCAACTTTCATTAATTATCCTTGTGATAGCAGGTATATTTTATGTAAGTAGACACAAAAAAGAAGTCTATAGTAGACCACGACTATATCCTAAAAATGTTGAAATATTTTTATCTTGTATTCCTTTTTTGGTTCCATGGGGCGCATTATTCATGTACTTCATATTTCCAATTAAAGCTAATATTTCAGTGTATATTCAAAGAGTAGTTGATGTGTGGCCATTAATTATAATATGCGCCGTTTGGACATTGATATTACTTATTGCAATACATTATGACTTAAAGATGCGTAAAAAATATGGTGGAGATCTATAAATTTAACAATTAAATTTTAAGTCAAAGAGATTGGTTAAAATGTTTTAGCCCCGATATTTTATTTCTAATAAAGAAAGCTCCTAACAACTTTGTTTGCTAGGAGTATTTTTATGTAGTAATTAAAGTCAGCAATATAACTAATTAAATAAATTATTTATTTAAATGTGACATTTATTTATACGAAAGAAAGATATTTAATATCTATAATAATGTTTGGATCAACTCAAAATAGTAAAGAAAAATAGATGAGTTTTAGTTCACTAAACAATAAAAATACATTTAACGCCAACTTAATTCACCAGAGCCAATTTTATCTTGCTTAGACAATTTAGACATAAAAATATGACCTGCGAAATTGTCTTAATTCGGGGGTCATATCATTTACTACGCTTAGTAGCTTTTCTGCAATTAATTTGTTTTAGCTGCTATTCGCTCATCATGCCATTCAAGAATCATCTTCACTATGGCGTTGGCGACATTCAAGTTTTTTAACAACGGTCCGTGAGAATAGGTACCAATGAAATTGCGATAACGCAGGCCTTCAACGTGGTCTTGCGGGTTGTTGCCGTAGCCTTCAATCATTTCCCCTAAGGGATGCAACTTATCATTATCGTCAAAATAAGTTTGCCCGGAATGATTTTCAAAGGCCTTGACTTCGCCCCATTCACTCATGTAGCGGGTATCGCCAATCATGCGCTTATCTGCTTTAAAAACAGTATGGAAGGGTAGGATATCTAGTCCCTTGATAGTCACACCGGCATTAGTTTTGTAATATGTACCAACGAGTTGATAGCCGCCACAAACGCCTACCATAGGTTTACCTGCATTAATGTACTTGGTTAAAGTTTCCTTATGACGCGGTAAATCTTTGGCAATAACAGTTTGTTCGAAGTCCTGCCCACCGCCAAAAAAGATGAAATCATAGTCAAAAGCATTGAACTGACTACCAAGAGAAATATTATCAACTTGCGTAGTGTAGCCTTGCTTTTTAAGTAAAAAACTGATGATTTTAACATCCCCGGAATCGCCATAGGTGTTCATCAGGTCTTCGTATAAATATGCAATCTTGATTATTTTGTTCGCCATTGTTTACCAACCCCTATTTTCTTGTTTAAAGTATATCTTAATAGTTAGAAGTGGGCAAAGAATAGTTATTTAAGATTTTGCTGCGCTGCAAAATGATTAATTGGGCCGTATTTGGAGCCAACTGCAATTGGGTGAGCAATAGCTTCATAAGTAAAATCTTTAGCAGTTTGTACACTATCAATAATTGATTGTCCTTTTGCTAATTCAGCAGCAATTACTGCTGATAAGGTGTCACCTGTACCATTAATTCTATCTGTATTGATAAACGGCTTCGTAAATTCGTGAAATTTTCCGTCTGCAGTGAGTAAAATATCTGTTACCTGCGATTGCGCAGAATCATCATGACGACCTTTCATTAAAACATTTTTGGCTCCCATATCCTGCAATTTTTTGGCTCCCTGATGAATTTCATCTTTGCTAGTTAAATTCAAACCGGTTAATTTTTTCTGTTCGTAAAAGTTAGGCGTAATAATGTCGGCTAATGGCATTAACTGCTCAAGAAAAGCCTGGTAGGCATCGTCATCAAGCAAGGTGTCACCGTGCTTGGTCATAATAACCGGATCAAGCACGACCTTACCCATATCATATTTGTGCAAATTAGCAGCAACACAGGCAATTACGTCCTTGTTAGCTAGCATACCTGTTTTAAGTGCGTCAATTTTAAAATCATCGTTTAGTACGTCAAATTGTTTCTGAATAAAAGAAATAGGCATAACTTCTTGTGCATATATACCAGTTGTATTACCAGCAACGGCAGCTGTCAAAAGCCCCATACCGTACACTTGACGGGCATAAAATGAATGTAAATCGGCAGTCATCCCTGCGCTGCCATCGCTGTCATTTCCCGCTATTGTTAAAGCAATAATTTCTTTTTTCATTTTTATGTATCCTCTTTTTAATGTAAGCTCTATGTAACCAGTATAACTTAAAATAAGGATAATGTTATAATAATTTCTTGTAAAAGCAAGGCCGGGTAGTAAAATTAGTATAAACCGCTTTCTGTCGGAGAGGATACAAGAGACAACATGCTAAAGCAATATATTATGGCGATCGATGAAGGGACTACTTCAACTAGGGCGATGATAATTGATCATCGGGGCAAAAAAATAGCTTCATCACAAAAAGAATTTCCCCAATATTTTCCTCAACCTGGTTGGGTAGAGCATAAACCTGAAGAGATTTGGCACGCAGTCCAAACAACAATTGCCAATGCCATTATTAAGTCTGGCGTGCGTCCGGAGCAGGTAGCAGCAATTGGTATTACTAACCAGCGTGAAACAACGGTAATTTGGGATAAAAAAACGGGCAAACCTATTTATAATGCAATTGTTTGGCAATCACGGCAGACAACTGACTTAGCTGAAAAGCTAAAAAAAGATGGCTATAGTGAATTGATCCATAAAAAGACGGGACTAATAATTGACCCCTACTTTAGTGCTACCAAAATTCGCTGGATTTTAGACCATGTTACTGGTGCACAAGAAAAAGCCGAAAAAGGCGACTTGCTTTTTGGTACAATTGACAGCTGGCTTTTGTGGAACTTAACTGATGGTGAAGTACATGTGACTGACTACACTAACGCTTCGAGAACGATGCTGTTTAATATTCACGACTTAAAATGGGATGACGACATCTTGAAGCTGCTCAATGTTCCCAAGGTAATGTTGCCAGAAGTTAAGTCCAATTCAGAAATCTATGGTTATACCAAGTCTTATACCTTTTTTGGTGGCAAAGTGCCAATTGCCGGTATTGCCGGAGACCAGCAGGCAGCTTTGTTTGGCCAGTTGGCTCTGAAAAAAGGAATGGTTAAAAATACTTATGGTACTGGCTCCTTTATCGTCATGAATACCGGTGACCAGCCGACAGAGTCGGACAATAATCTGTTGACGACTATTGCTTATGGTTTAAATGGCAGAATTTCCTATGCTTTAGAGGGTTCTATTTTTGTTTCCGGCAGTGCTATTCAGTGGCTGCGTGACTCGTTAAAAATGATTAAGACAGCTGCAGATTCAGAAAAGGCGGCCAGGCAGTCGAAGTCTGAAAATGAGGTTTACGTTGTTCCGGCATTCACAGGTTTAGGTGCTCCGTACTGGGATTCAGAAGCACGTGGATCCGTTTTTGGAATTACACGTGGAACAAATGATAAGGATTTTATCAAGGCGACGTTGCAATCGCTGGCTTACCAAACACGGGATGTAGTGGATACGATGCAGGTTGATTCCGGCATTAAAATTCCAACCTTGCGCGTTGATGGCGGAGCGTCCAATAATGATTATTTGCTCCAATTCCAGTCTGATATCCTAGGCATTAAAATCGAACGTGCTAAAGTATTGGAAACAACTTCAATGGGCGCAGCCTTCTTGGCTGGCCTCGCAGTCGGCTATTGGCAAAATGTGGCTGAATTAAAAGATATTTTTGTTGTAGGCAAGACCTTTGAACCTCAAATGCCTGAAAGCGAAAAAGAACATTTATATCAAGGCTGGAAGAAGGCCGTAAAAGCTACTCAGGTTTTTGCACATGGTGAATAAGTTATTTAAAAAAGGGGGACAAGAAATTGGCACATGATCGAATAGTTGCACTAGATAGTCCGATGAACTTTCGTGATGTTGGCGGTTATCAAAGTGTGACTGGTAAAACAGTTAAATGGAATAAAATTTATCGTTCAGATTCGCTTAGTTCTTTAACAGCCAGAGATCAAGTTAAGTTAGCTAAAATGCGTGTCACTGTCGATTGCGATTTACGCTCTGAATACGAGAAGTCCTCTTCACCGGATATTTCTTGGCCCGATGTGGAATATGTGGACTTGCCGGTATATTCTGATAACGTCAATGATGCCCAAAACAATCGTTCAATCTACCGTTTTTTGCACCATATTCCTGATATGCACCATAATTTTATTGGTCGCATTTACCAGCAAACTCTGCTTAGTTCGCACAGTCAGGAAATGTTTGCCCGTGTTTTTGCGGAGTTGCTGGAATTGCCCGAAGATGAAGCACTGGTTTATCACTGCAGTGCTGGTAAGGACAGAACAGGAATGGTTTCGGCTTTAATATTAATGGCACTTGGAGTAGATGATGATACCATCGCCCGCGATTATTTATTAACTAACGAGTTATATGATTTTGCTGTTTCTCGCCAATTGCCAAGTAATGATGAAATTACGCAAATGGTTTCAAAAATGAATGTAACTAAAGGTGAAGGTATAGCTATTCGCGGCATTACAGAAACAGTCCGTGGCGGCTGGGGCGATTTTCCCACCTTTTTCAAAAAAGTATTGGGCTTTAATGATGATGACTTGGCTCAACTAAAACGAATGTACTTAGATTAGGGGCGAATCGTGATGGTAACCTTGCTTGATGTTGCTAAAAAAGCAAGATGACAGGTTCATAAGTATAGTCCTCTGGTGTAGTCAGGTGATGGGTTAATAGCTCTATAAAAAATTAAGTAAAAGACTCATTTTAAATAGGGACTAATCAAGCCATTTTTAATTAAAATAAATCAATAGAAAAAAGTTAGTGAATACCACTAACTTTTTTATTTTGTTAATGTTTTTTTCTAACTTTATGATAGCTTGTTAATCCATTCAGCCCATTCTCGTTTATAAGAAGAAGCATGTTCAGGACTCATTCGTGGCACGTAAGTTTTTGCAGCTTGAATATCGCTCACTTCTCCAGCAGCATTAACGGCACTGCCAAAAGCACTAAGCTCTGAAATAGCAGAAGTTTTAACATTTCTTTGCGCAATATTACTTAAATACTGCATTAAATATTGGTTATGAATCATTCCACCATCAGTATGAATTTCATGTTTAATCTGGGGAAATAGTTTTTGAAATTCTGAAAGTATGTCTACAATTTGATAAACTAAAGAATTTAATGTGGCTCTGACAAGTTCATTCTTACCAGTTGAAGCAGTCATACCTACAAATGCTGCTTTCATATTTGGCTTCCAATATGGAGCGCCCAGTCCAGCAAATGCTGGGATGAGATAGGTATGGTCAGCAGGGTTGGCACTGAGCGCCAAATTACTTGTTTCTTCTGGAGTTTTAATTAAATGCAAATTATCCTTTAGCCATGTAATGCAGGCTCCTGCATAATTAATGTTGCCTTCAAGTACATAAGAAAGTTCGCCATTAAGCGACCATGCAATAGAGGTATTTAATTTATTATTTATGTTATCTGGTAATTCTTTTCCAATGTTTAACATTACTGATGATCCTGTACCAAATGTGACTTTGAAGTCTCCAGGATTAAAACATCCTTGAGCAAATAACGCTGCCTGTGAATCACCTAAAACACTTAATATGGGGATTGGGTGCTCTAATAAACCAAACAGATTAGTATCACCGAAATAAGCATTTGAATCTACAATTTCAGGCAAGTCATCTAGATCAATACCAAAGATTTCCCCTAAATCTTTATCCCAATTTCCCGTATTGATATTCATTAATTGAGTACGACATGCATTTGAGGGCTCAGTTTTAAAGCTCTTTCCGTTAGTCAATTGATAAATTAACCAACTGTCCATTGTTCCTAAGCATAAATCATTATTTTGGCAGGCTTGAATTACTCTAGGTTCATTTAAAAGCATCCAGCCCCATTTTGCACCTGTAAAATAAGGTGAAAGGGCTAAGCCAGTTTTTGCTTTAACCGTGTTGACTAATTCAGGATATGAAATACGGTTTATCAATTTTTCTGTTCGATTATCCTGCCACACAATTGTAGGACAAAGTGGTCTACCGGTTTTTTTTGACCAAGCGGCAGCTGATTCACGCTGATTAGTAATTGCCAGTCCTTCAAGTTGAGATGGTTCAACTTTTTTGAGCACCATCTTAAAAAGTTCTTTGAGATTGTTTTTAATTTCAGTTAAATCGTGACTGATCCAGCCTTGATCGTTAATCATTTGCTCATGGGGCAAATTTGCTTTCCAAAAAAGCTGCATGTGCTTGTTGAAAAGAATGACTTTAGTACCCTGAGTACTCTGATCAATGGCCAAAATATATTTTGTGGACATAAAATTACCAGCCTCTAGTCAGATAAAAAATCTTTGACTGATTTTTTAATACCGGTGGCATCAATACCATAGAAGTGAAAGACTTCATCTTGTGTTCCTTGAATAGCAGGTTCGTCTGGGAAACCTAAAATTTTCAGTTTAGCATGACCATATTTTGCAACTTCACATGCTACTGCTGCACCAATACCATTGATAACATCATGCTCCTCAACAGTTACCAGATGGGTAAAATCTTGTGCTAATTCAGCAAGCATTTTAGTGTCAAGTGGCTTAATAGAAGAAAGGTCAACCACTTCCGCGTCAATACCATCTTTAGCCAGTTCTTCAGCAGCCTGTAGAGTAAAGAATAAAGTTTCACCAGTAGAAATTAGGCAAACATCTTTGCCCGGACGGATTATTTTAGCTTTTCCGGGTATAAAATCAAAGTCTCGATGGTAAACATTATCTAGTTTGCGCTTGCCAATACGAACATATGCAGGTCTATCAGATTTAAGCAGGTATTTGAATAATGCCCGAATTTGGTATTTATCACATGGCTGATAGACTTCAAGGTCAGGAATTGCTCGCGTAATTGCGACATCATTCAGCGAATGGTGGGTATTACCCAGCCAAGTGTATGAATTACCACCTGAAATACCGATTAGCTTGACGTTATTGCGGTTAAAGGCGACATCGACTTTGACCTGTTCAATTGACCGCATCGCTAAAAAAGATGCTGGAGAAAATACATAGGGATGTTTGCCCTCATGAGCCATACCCGCAGCAACTGTTACCGCATTTTGTTCCGCTATTCCCATTTCGATTGTTCTGTCGGGATGAGTGTTGGTAAATGGCACTAAACCAGCCGAACCACGAGAATCACAGGTGACAACTATTAAGTCGGGATCATTAATTGTTGCCTGATCTAATGTTTGTGCAATAACTGCATTTGCAGTTAATTTTTCATCTAATTTATTCATTGTTTAAGGCCTCCATTTGTGCATCTAGTTCATTTAATCCCTGTTGATATTCAGTTGTACTAGGAATCTTATGATGCCAATCTGCTCTGTTTTCAGCCATTGAAATGCCTTTGCCTTTGACAGTATTGGCGATAATTAAACGTGGCTTATTGGTGTTGGTTGTGTTGGTTAAAATATTGACCAAGTCGTCCATGTTATTGCCATTAACTTCCGAAACGCTCCAGTTAAAAGCTGAATATTTATCGCTTAACGGATTGGAACGCATTACAGAGTCAGTTGTACCAGAAATTTGCAAGTCATTATGGTCGATAATAGCTACTAAATTGTCTAAATTGTAGTTTCCGGCTGCCATCGCTGCTTCCCAAATAGATCCTTCAGCTTGTTCCCCATCGCCCATTAAAACGTAAACGTGTTTGCGGGAGTGATTCATTTTGGCTGCAAGAGCGACCCCAACTCCTAAACCCAAACCATGACCAAGAGAACCTGTGTGAAACTCCATTCCTTTAACTTCAGTTGTAGGGTGACCAATATAAGGACTGTTAAAAGTAGAATATCTTTTTTCAAGATCACCTCGGTCAATATAACCTTTATCTGCTAATATTTCGTACCAGATTTCTACGGCATGACCTTTGCTTTGAATATAAGTATCAACGTTTTCTTCACCAATGTTTTCCACATTTTGGTTCATCACTTCATAATATAAAGCAACTAAAATATCAGTACAGGATAAATCAGAACCAGTATGGCCATTTTGGTGATTATAAATTAACTGCCATGTTCTTCTGCGAAGTTCAACAGCTTTCTTTTTTAATTCAAGTTTATCCATAAATACACCTCATTAAGAAATAAATCCTTGTAATTGCTTACAATAATAGGTTATCATGTTTATATCTAATTTAGTTATATTGATTAGTTAGTTTAGTTTAAGTTAGTAAAATGTGATGTTAAAGAGATGATTTTTTGGATCTAAAAATGAGTGATATTGCAAAAATAGCAGGAGTTTCTAAAGCTTCTGTTTCTTTTGCACTAAATGGCAAACCTGGTGTGAGTGAAGAAACCAGAAAAAAGATTTTTAAGGTTATCAAGGATCAAGGCTATGAACCTCTGCGCAAGCATAAAAGGGGTGGGGTACGCAAATTAGCCAGCATTAGTCTAATAATTATTCGTGATAGAACTGGTATGATGAATCGTAATTATGCCAGCCTACCATTTTTTGATGCTCTAGTTTCTAAATTAACTCAAAATGTGGGGGGCTTTGGTGGTCAGGTTCAGATTGTACAATTAGACATAAATCATCTGCATGATAATTTAAGTAAAAACAAGTCTTTATTACAGTCAAAGGCTTCAATAGTCTTGGCAACGGACCTAAATAAAAATCAGGTTGAATTGCTAAATAAGAATCTAAAAAACGTAATTTTTATTGATAATTATTTTGAGAATGTAAATGCTGATTTCATTTCAATTGATAATTTTCAAGGAGCCTATCAGGCAGGCAAATATATTTTAGAAAAGGGTTATCGCAAAATAGGTTATGTAGCTTCTAACCACATTATTTCTAATTTTTTACAGAGAAGGTCTGGTTTTAGAAGGGCTTTGAAAGAGGAAAAAATTGATATACCTCCTGAGTATGTTTATAGTTTAAACCCAACAGAACTAATGGGTGAGTTACCCCAGTTTCTCCAGTTAGGCAAAAATTTTCCGGAAGCATTATTTTGCGAAGATGATTATATGGCTTTGCGATTATTAAAAGAGCTGACACAAAGAGGAATAAAAATTCCTAAAGATATCGCAATCATGGGTTTCGATGACATTTTTGAAGATACTATGGTTACACCGGAATTAACAACTATACATGTTCCAATTACCCAGATTGTCAGCCAAGCAATTAATCAGCTGCAGAGTAAAGTGGCAGATCGAAATTGGTTACCCCAGAAGTGTTTTATTTCAACCAGGTTAATTAAGAGGAAATCTCTTTAAAAAAATAGTTTAGTTTAATTAAGTAAATACAGTATTGAATAGTCTACTAGTTTAGTTTATATTTTGTTTTGTAAGCGAATACAGAGTATGAATGAATTAGGAGGCTATTTTTGATGGTAAGTAAACAAGGCTTGCAAAAAATAAAAATTGGTTTTGTTCCAACGCGAAGAAACATTTTTTCAGCAACTGCCGCCATTGAGTTTGCTGATAAAACTCGTAAAAAGTTAGATGAGTTAGGGGTGAATTATGTTGATATCAAAGAAGTGAATGCTGATGGACTTCTTTATGACGATGATGGCTTAGAAAAAATTACGCAAAAATTTAAAAAAGCTAATATTGACGGTCTGTTTATAGCGAATGAAAATTTTGGCACTGAGTATGAAGTTGCACGCTTGGCCGCAAAATTTGATGTTCCTGTTCTTCTCTGGGGACCTAAAGATGAGGCTCCCGCAACAGATGGTTCACGGCGAAGAGATACGCAATGCGGCTTGTTTGCGATTGGCAAAGTGTTGCGTCATTTTAACGTTCCGTTTACTTATATTAGAAATAGTGATATTTCTGACCCGACTTTTAGTAAAGGGATAATTGACTTTATCAAAGTTTGCAACGTAGTAAAAACATTTAAAAATACCAGAATTTTACAAATTGGTCCTCGTCCATTTGACTTTTGGTCAGTAATTGTAAATGAGGGCGAACTTCTAGAAAAATTTGGCATTCAGCTTTCACCGATTCCTTTGGGCGAACTAACTTCCTATATGGCTGATTTGATTAAAAATAATGATTCACGTATTGCTAAAACAAAGGATACTTTTAAAGAATGGGCTGATATTGAAATTAAGGAAGAAGACTTTACCAAAGTTGCAGCTCTGAAGCTGGCCATGCAAGATAAAATGAAGGAATATGGTTGCAATTGCGGAACTATTCAATGCTGGACTGAGCTGCAGCGTGAGATTGGCATTTTGCCATATGCTTCTGAGGCTTTGTTACAAACAGAAGGAATGCCGGTAACTTGTGAAACGGATATTAACGGTGCTATTTCTGAAGTTTTAGTAGAGTCAGCAACTCTGGGAGACGAAAAAGCATTGTTTGCAGATGTTAATTGTCGCCATCCTGAAAACCCAAACGGTGAATTACTACAACACTTAGGTACTTTTGCTTTTCAAACGGCAAAGAACCGTCCGGTTCTGCCACCGTCACACTTTGTCTTTGATTACCCTGGTTCTGCCGCTTTTGAAGTTAAAGATGGCACATATACTCTGGTAAGATTTGATGGTGACCATGGCAAATATTCAATGCTTTTAGGTAATGCTAAAACATGCTCTGGACCTTACGAGCAGGGCACATATGCCTGGTTTGAGTTTAAAGACCTTAACAGATTTGAAGCCAAATATGTTTATGGTCCATATATTCATCACATGGCCGGTGTTCGAGCTGATGTTGTGCCGATACTTGCTGAAGCATGTAAATATATCAATGTTAAACCGGATTATTTTGATCCTATACAAGATAAAGTTGCAGCATATTGGTATGGTGACTGCGACACGATTTTAGATAATTAATAATTATTGGAGGAAATCATGTTAAAGGCAAAAGGTAAATATTTATTTAATGATGATAAACGATTTTTTTACTTGGCAGACACTTGCTGGGGTGCATTTAGCAGCATTAAAATGCCTGATTGGCGTTATTATCTTGATACTCGCAAATCTGAGGGCTTTAATGTCATTCAGATTAATATATTGCGGCAGTGGGATTCAAGTGCACCATTACCAAATAGAGAACCCTTCGCAGTTACTGAGTATGATAATGGTAATTATGAATATAATTTTGCAGAAATAAATAAACAGTATTTTAATAACGCTAAAAACATGCTCCAAGAAATGAAAAAAAGGAAAATGACCCCAGCATTAGTTCTATTGTGGGGGAATTATGTTCCAGGTACATGGATGAGTAAATTTGTTAAAAATAATACGATGCCTTTTGACCAAATTGAGCCCTATGTGACCTATGTAGTTAAGGAGTTTAAACAATTCAACCCAATTTGGTTTGTCAGTGGAGATGTTGGGTTTACAGATAATGGTAAGCAAGATCCGTCAGTTGCAACTAAATATTATAGGGAAGTGCTAAAAGCAGCAAAAGCAGCAGATCCTGATGGCCTGTTTACATTTCATATTAATGGTGAAAGTCATGACTTACCGCAGGAATTTGTTAAACAAATTGATTTTTACAGTTATCAATCGGGTCATGGTTATACTGGTCAGAATACCGCTTTTACAATTCCGCTTTCTTTACGTGGCTCTCAAGATTTTCAGGGTCCTATTATAGACACTGAACTTTGTTATGAAGGGTTAACTAAAATGAATGCACCTACACCTGAAAGATATAGTGCTTTTGAGGTGCGAAAAGCAGCGTGGAGAGCTGTATTATCGGGTGCAGATGCAGGATTGGGCTATGGTACATTTGGTATTTGGCCTTGGAATGATACAGTTAGACCGGAACAGAAACTTGAGCCTAACTTTAATGTTCAGTTAGTACCATACGATTGGCGCGATTGTTTGAAGTTTCGCGGGGCAAATGATATGGGCTTTCTGAAAAACTTCATTTTAAAGTATGCTCCAGAGGGATTGGAGCCTCTTGAACACGTCATTAAGGATAATTCTTCAGTTAGGGCAGCGGAATCAAGTCATTATATTTTTATTTATCTGCCGATAGCAGGTATTGTTAATTTTTCTCAGTTAGGATTAAAAGTGGACCACTGTAAATTAATTGATTTGAAAGAACATACTGTAATGGATGGTAAAATCCAGAATAATACGTTAAAGTTGTTACCAATTACGGAAGATGGACTAGTTGTGATTAATAAAGACTAACTTAATTAGACTAAAATAAGAATCATATTTAAGTTATCTACTGAAATCGATTTCAAATATGCTATACTAAAATTGAAATAAATCATCGGATTGTTACATTAAGTTGGCAAGACCATATTGAACTATATTTTGGCTCTTTTGGTCTTGCTCTTTTTTTGAAAGGCGTGAATATCTTGATCGTAATTAAAAGAGTACTAAACAATAATGCTGTAGTTGCACAAGATAATCATGGTCAAACGATAGTAGTGTTAGGCGCAGGTATTGCGTTTCAACGTAGGGCAGGACAGACTATACCTCCAGAAAAAATTGAGAAATGTTTTTATCCTAAAAATAAAGAAGTCACAAATTCAATTAGTGAAACCTTAGCTCAAATCGAACCGCAATATATTGAATTATCTGATCATATTATTTCTGAAACTGCTGCCAGTTCTGGAAAACAAATGAGTGATGATATCTATATTTCATTGCCTGACCATTTGCAATTTGCTGTAGAACGAGTAAAAAGGGGAATCCCAATCCAAAACAAGCTGACTATTGAAACTATGCAAACGTATCCAGATGAATTTCAGATAGGAAAAAGCGTTTTAAATTATTTGACGGAAAAAACTAAATTAATTTTTCCTGATGATGAAGCAACTAATATTGCTATGCATTTGATTACGGCAGAAGAAGGTGATTCTCTAGAAAATACGGAAGGTACAATCGAGTTAATCAACAGGTTCATAAAAATTATTGAACAAATGCTTAATAAAAGTATCAACCCTCAATCTGTATCTTACTATCGCTTGGTAACTCACTTAAAATTTTTTATTCAGAGAATAAGAAAAAATGAAGTACAAGAGTTACCCCTTGATAAAGATTTATATAACATGATTGTGCATAGTTACCATAAAGAATATATCATTGCACAGCGAATTGCGGGCATTATTTTATCAGACTATGATTATAAAACTTCGGAGGATGAAATAATGTTTTTGACAATACACATTCATAGAGTAAATTTCACAGAAAGTGATGTTAATGAACAGATATGAAGAAGTAGCTCAAGCTATTTTGAAAGCGGTTGGTGGCAAAAACAACATTGCAGAAGCTTTTCATTGTGTAGCTAGAATCAGACTTTTTTTAAAGGACCCAAGAAAAGTTGCTGATTCTAAGCTACAACAAATTCCAGAAATATATGAGTTTAATTTTACTGAACAGCAACTGCAAATCTTAATAGGAAATGATGTTAACCAATACTATGAGGCATTAATGAAATACATTAATAGCAATAAAGATTATTCCAATGTAAAGAAAGGAAAAATAAAAATGTCGCGTTCAATCGAAAGGGATAAAAAACTAGCTGACCAAATAGTTGAACTAGTTGGCGGTAAAAGTAACATCAGTAGTTTAATCCACTGCGTTACTCGTTTGCGTTTTAAATTAAAGGATGAAAATAAAGCAAATGATGAGGCCATTAAAGAATTAAATGGTGTAATGGGAGTAGCACATGCAGGTGGTCAATATCAAGTTATCATTGGTAATAATGTTGCAGATATTTATGATCAAATCATACCTTTATTAGATACAAATATTAAAGACAAAACTTCTGATAATGAAGAAGGTAATACTAATATTTTTAACCGGTTTATTAAGCTACTAACCAGAATATTTACACCTTTTTTGGGAACTTTAGCTGCCGCAGGTGTATTAAAAGGCTTTTTGGTTTTACTAACTGTACTACATGTTCTCAGTACAAAAAGTGGTACATATCTGATTCTAAATGCTGCAGGAGATGCTCTATTTTACTTTTTACCAATAATGGTTGGCTTTTCTACAGCAAGGGCGTTTAAGATAAATGAATTTGTTGGAGCTGTGATTGGTGGGGCCCTATGTTATCCGGCTTTAGTGGCAGCTTATCAGGCAAAGCAAAGTATTGATTTCTTAGGTATACCCATAGTTTTAATGAGTTATCCGCAGACATTAATACCGGCAATTGTAGCGGTCTGGCTTGCTTCTATTTTATATAAGTTTTTGAATAAATACTTGCCAGCTTCTCTTAGACTGATTTTTACACCTTTGATAACAATAGCTGTTTCCGTACCGCTTACTTACTTAGTAGTTGGACCGATTACGTCCTGGCTTAGTCAAGGCTTGGCAAGTATTGTTCTTTGGGTCTATGCTCGTGCAAGTGTACTTGCTGGATTTGTTTTAGCAGGAATTTGGCAAGCAGTGGTATTATTAGGATTACATTGGGCATTTATTCCGATCTTTTTAAATAATATCGCTACTAAGGGTTTTGATCCAATTAATGCCATGCTTTATTGTACAGTTTTTGGCCAAACAGGAGCAGCACTTGCCATGGTTATTAAAGCTAAAGATGTTAAATTTAAAGAAGTGGGTTGGCCAGCTATTATTTCTGGTTTCTTAGGTATTACAGAACCAATTATTTACGGGGTTACTTTACCACATAAAAAATCATTTATTTTTGGTTCTATTGGTTCGGCCTTTGGCGGAGCAATAGCAGCCATTGCAAAAGCAAAAATGTTTGGTGGTTTTGCTTCAGGTGGTATCTTTGGTATTCCGATGTTCATTGATCAAAAATCTGGAATTAATTTTAGCTTTATAGGCTTTTGCCTATCACTTGTTGCAGCATTTGTCATTTCATTTATTATTACTTTTATTTGGGGCGATAGGGTAGCTTCAAAAGATAATAATAAAAAACAAGTTCAATCGACGGAAGTGAGAGACGAAAGTATTAATGCACCTGTTTCTGGTACTGTCGTTGAACTAAATCAAGTCAAAGATGATGTCTTTTCCGCTGGAACAATTGGTAAAGGCATAGCGATTAAACCAGATAATGATGAAGTGCGTGCTCCATTTGATGGCAAAATTGTTTCAGTTTTCCCAACTAAACATGCCATCGGTTTGAAATCAGAAAATGGTGTAGAGTTACTTATTCATTTGGGCATAGATACTGTTAATCTTTCTGGAAAGTATTTTTCTTCAAAAGTTGTAGACGGGCAAAAAGTGAAAAAAGGTGATTTACTGGAAACTTTTGACAGGTCTAAAATACAAAAAACGGGATACGATACAGTAGTTCCTGTTATTGTTACAAATAGCGTGGATTTTGATGAGATAATAGTTGAAAAGAAAGCTGGAACTCACGTTGGGTTCACAGATCAATTGTTGATGGCCGCAGTTGACCAAGAAAAGCAAGTAGTTAGAGGTACTTTTGCTTAGTATTTAATAAAACTGGACTATAAAATTTTAAAAAGATAATGGAAATAAACTAGATTGGCAAAAATATCAATTTACAAGATATTCTTAGTAGGTATTAGAAAAATGCGGCTCTTGTAAGTCGCATTTTTTGTTTGGGCAAAAAATAATTTGGGTTTAAAATGAAATAAAAGAGAGGCTTTGTTTATGAAAAATATCAAAATTGTTCAGGGGGACATAACCAAATTAATGGTAGATGCAATTGTTAATGCTGCCAATAAGACATTGCTAGGTGGCTTGGGAGTTGATGGGGCAATTCATCAAGCAGCTGGACCGGAATTATTGGCAGAGTGTCGCCAGCTTCATGGCTGTGAAACGGGGCAGGCTAAAATTACCAAGGGGTACAAGCTGCCTGCTAAGTTTGTAATTCATACTGTGGGACCAATTTATTCGGGGTCTGCAGAAGATAATAAGTTATTGACAAGTTGCTATATCAACTCCCTAAATTTAGCCAAAAGCCATGGCTTACATAGTATCGCGTTCCCGGCAATTTCTACAGGAGCCTACGGCTTTCCGGCTGCAGCTGCTGCACATATTGCTTTTACTGCCGTGCAAAATTGGCTTATTCAACATTCTGATTATCAAATGGAAGTTATTATGTGTGCCTTTGATTCCAAAACAATCCAGTTATACCAAGCAGAAGAAAAAAATTTTGAGTAAAAGTTAAAAACCATCCAGTCGTTAACTAGGATGGTTTTTAATTGCCAATAAACATTTTCAAATTATGCTGCCTCAATTGCTGGCTTTTTGTTAATTGAGCAAGCAACTTTGACCGTTATTACGAGTACTATTAAACTTGTGATTCCCAGTAGTATTAATGCAGTAGTAACATTAAACGAAGCAGTAATTGTAGTAAAAATGGTAGTCATAACAGGACTGGTTATTATTAAAATTGTGTTCAACAATCCAATCGTTGAAGATAGAATATCTTGGTCAACGGCACCAACCAGCCATTGCGTTAATTTAGGACTGGCAGTACCAATAAATGCTGCAAGACTTGCCATAACAGGTAAGCAAATAAAAATATTTTTAATAAGCATGCTGCCTACAACTGCTGTGCTTAACGCGGTGGCAATTATTGCTACAGTAAATAATGACATGTTTTTAAATAATTTAGTGCCTACGATACTGCCAAGAGCCATGCCGGCAGTCATTACACCGCCAATTAGAGCAATGGTAAAACTATATGTGCCGATAATCATAGAGGATTTATTGCCTGCAACTACGATTGAAATTAAAGGTTCAATAGTGCCTAAAATACCATTTAGCAAGGCAATTACTAAAACAACAGTTAATAGTCCATTAGCTTTTCTAACTTCTTTGAATGACAAAGCAATCGTCTTAAAAAAGCCATGCTCGTTAACCTGAACAGTTTCTTTTTGAGAATGATTTTTGTGATAATTGAAACCAACATTGGCAAAAAGGACGCCTGCTGCTAAAAATGTTAACGCGTTAAAGATTGCCAAGCTAGAGTAGGACATAAATAGTAATAAACCTGATCCAATAAATTGGGCAATCATATTTATAATACTGTTAATGCCGCTGGCAAAGCCTTCAGCTTCAGCGAGATCATCGTTTCCAACAATAGCAACAATTAGTGGAGTTTGCAAACCACCAGAATATGAACCGGCAATATCTGACACAAGGTTGATGCCAATAACAGTTAAAACTAGATTCCAACCAGCAAAGCCACTAGCGAAAAGTATACCAACGATTAAGTAAAGTCCAAAACGGATAACGGCTAGCCAAACCATCAATTTAAATTTATTTTTAGTGCGGTCAGCTAAATAACCACTAAAAACTTGCAGTATTTCAGGTATTGATTCAGAAATTGAAATCAATGAAATTGCTAAAGCATAATTTCTTAATTTACTAGCGTAAGTAATAAGTGCCAGGTAAAATAAAATGTTGCCTGCACCAGATAAAAAGCTGGCGATTGTAAATTTGCGATAATTTTTATTTTTTGCGAAAACGTCCATGATTTTGTAGCTCCTAACTTAAAACTTTTATACTTAAGTTATAACTTGGGTATAATAAGAATTAGCAAAAATGTCGTATTCGAACATTTAAGGATAAATATGAATTAATCAAGGGCATATGCTGATGAAAATAGTGATATCAGTGCAACAATTAATGAAGCATATTATAACAGGTGAAAAGAATCAACTTGAGCAAATTAAAAAGCCGTATTTGAGCTTAAACTTAAATACGGCTTTTACTATTTATTTTACGATTACAGCAAAGGCTTCATATGGCTTTAAATTAATTTTATTAAGTGATCGCGATGCATTATAATTACTAATTAAAACTTGGTCAATTTTATCAGGTGCAGAAAATCGTTCTTCATTGTCTGTCAAATTAGCAACGACTAACCAGCGCTCGCCAGCAAGTTCACGGTAATATGCCAAGACGTTAGGACTGGTAGAAACAGGAGTGAAGCAGCCATTAACGATAATTTCGTTTTCATGACGCAATTTAATGAGTTTTTGATAGGTATAAAAAATTGATTCTGGGTCAGCCAAAGCCGTTTGAACGTTAATATCTTGATAGTTGGGATTAAGCGCCAGCCAAGGAGTTCCAGTAGTAAAGCCAGCAGCAAAAGACGCTGACCATTGCATGGGTCTGCGGGCATTGTCGCGCCCTTTAGCATTGATTGACCTGATAAGTTCGTCTTTGGTATAACCTTGCTTGATTCGCTCATTATACATATTGACACTTTCAAGGTCTTCAACTTCAGAGATATCCTTGACCGGACAGTTTGTCATGCCAATTTCTTCACCATTATAAATATAAGGAGTACCTCGCATTAAATGTAAGGCAATGGCAAACATTTTGGCAGATTGTACCCTGTATTTATTATCATTGCCCCAACGAGAAATGACACGGGGAAGATCATGATTTTCCCAAAACAAACTATTCCAGCCATGATTATAATCAATTTGTGTTTGCCATTTAATCAAGACCTCTTTAAGATCGCTGGCCTTAAAAGGTTTAAGATCCCATTTTGTCTTTCCCGGCTGTTTATCAATGTTTTGATCTTCAAACTGAAAAATCATAGAGAGCTCATGCCGGTCAGGATCAGAATATTTACGGGCACTATCGAGATCAGCACTCCAGGTCTCACCAACAGTTACTACATCGCGGTTAGCTAAAACAGCTTGGTTCATTTCCTGAATATAATGATGAAGCTGGGGACCATTTTCGCGAATTTTTCGATCCGGATCTTTACCAATTAGTTCGATCACATCCATGCGAAAGCCACCAATACCTTTATCAAGCCAGAAGTTCATCATGTCATATATTTTGTGTCGTAATTGTGGATTTTGCCAGTTCAAATCTGGTTGTTGCGGAGCAAAAAAGTGTAAGTAATACTGGCTCGTTTTATCATCAAATTGCCAGGCAGAACCTGAAAAATCAGATTTTAGATCATTAGGTTCATGACCGGCAACAGGATCACGCCAGATGTAATAGTCTCGGTAAGGATTATCTTTACTTTTACGTGCTTCAATAAACCACTCATGTTGATCAGAAGTATGATTAACGACTAAATCCATGATGATTCGAATACCGCGTTTTTTAGCTTCACTAATCAGCCTGTCCATATCTTGCATGGTGCCATATTGCGGATCAATAGCTTCATAATCGGCAATATCATACCCATTATCGATGCCAGGAGATTTATAAATTGGTGAAAGCCAAATTGCATCTATTCCCAATTTTTGCAAATAGTCTAAGCGACTTATAATGCCGGGCAGGTCACCAATACCGTCACCGTTGCTATCTTGGAAAGACTTGGGATAGATCTGATAAATTACTGCATTTTTCCACCATGGTGTCATATTAATTCTCCTTTGCAATCGCTCACATTTTCAGTTAATTATAACACTGCAAGATAGGAAAAATTATTGTTACCGGTATCTGATTAAAGTCCTAAATCTGCAATTAATTGCATTGCCTCTTTATCATCACCAAGCTGCAATAGGGCATCTTTTAGGCATAACATAGGCTTGCCGTCACGGTCAGGCGTTGTTTGTGCATGAGCCAAAGAACTGAGAATGGCTTCGTGCACAATATCTACCGTAATCCTAAAGTAACGGTCGATTTTGTCATCAGTAATTGCCTGGATTGTACTCAACTCGTGTTCAGGGAAATGACTTACCCGGTTAGCAGTAGAGAAAGCTAGAGTAATCTCGCCACTACCGTTGCCGCTAAATGAGCCACTGCGAGTGATACCGATACCGGAACGCTTGGCAATGCGTTTTAATTGTCTTGAGTTAAACGGAATGTCGGTAGCAATTACTGTGATAATGCTGCCTTTTTCCTTACTATCCTTGTTATCCACAAATTTTTTACCAATGGCATGGCCATAAATGTTCAAATCAGCGTTAAGACCAAAATTGGACATAACAAGTGCGCCCATTGTAAAGGTCTTACCGTCAATTTCGACTTGTCTTGAAGCAGAGCCAATACCACCCTTAAGTTCGTAGCAGCGCATTCCTGTGCCACCGCCAACTCCGCCTTCAGCGAAATCTGTACTAGCAGCTGCAAAGGCATCGTTAACATCGTCTTCGGTGACGCCTAAATCGCGAATATGGTTAATCGAACTGTCATTGCACTCCATGATGATCGGGTTGACGCTGCCAGTGGAAAGACCAATTTCAGGATTTTCGGCCAGCATTCTTTTGACTAAAGCTATTGATGCGGTACCCACGCTGAGAGTATTGGTTAAAACCAGTGGTGTTTCAATTGTACCCAGCTCGTTAACTTGAATGAGTCCTGTGCTTTTGCCAAAGCCGTTGATAACGTGTGCAGCGGCTGGCATTTTTTCCCGAAAGATATTATCTGGGCAAGGGTTGATCACGGTCACACCAGTCCTGAGTCTGTCAGTGACAACCGTCTTGTGGCCAACGGTAATGCCCGCAACATCTGTAATTAAGTTTTTTGGTCCAGGCTTAGTATCGCTAAGCGCAAATAAAAGTGGTTTGTTAAGTCCCATTTTTACTCCTTTTTTTAAAAAATTTCTTCTCTTATTAAAACGGTTCGTTTATTTTTATGCAAGACAAAAAATTCCGTCAATTATGACGGATTTTTTGAATTTGCAATCATCTTTTTTTCTTTTTACTAAAGCAGCTGGCAAGCAGGCTGCAAATTACCGACAAAAAGCCTAACAGCAGCACGATTATTTGTGAACGTTCATTAGTGCCAGTTTGTGGCAACTCTTCTTCTTGGCCATTGTTGGTGATAAGTACTGGATTAGTGGAGTCAGAATCACTGTCAGAGGATTTGAAAATAGTATAGTTCTCAGTAACACCATTCTTGTTGAGCCTGTGCTTATTTTGGGACTCATTAGTTTGTGAAGTCCCTTTTTGGCTAGGGTTATTACTGGATGAATTTGTTGGACTATTTTGGTCATTTTCTTCAGGTATGGCATTATTTCGAGCATAAATATAAGTTACGCTTTGCGGTTTAGTGCTGAAAAAACCGGTGGCATTCGCAGGTCTTACTTTTAAAGTATAATCTGGGATCTCAACAGTACCAGTAGTATAGCCGTCACCCACATTGCCCTGTAATATTGTTTCAGGCGCAATTTGATTGCCGTTTTCATCTTGATAATAGACGGTAACACCTGCAGCTTTAATTGGTGCATTTGTAGAGGTAGATTCGGGGTCAGCAGAATAAATAAATTCGACGTTCTGTAGCTGATCGGTGAAAACCCCAGTGGCATTATCTGGAACTTTCTTTACGATATATCCCAGAATTGGCTTCGCAGACACTTTATAATCAGCGCCAATTTTGCCCTTCAAACTAATATCGGGTGCAAGTGATCTTTTACTAGTATCCAAGTAAGAAACAGTAATAGGATTACCTGGTCGAATATATGTGTCGCCAAGAATGTCGTGGGCATGGGCAATTAAGTCTTCAGACAGATATTTATTGTTTGCTTGTGGTTCGTCTTCGCTTCTATCGCCGACATTGACCCAAGTTCCCGGAGTGTTAAGATGTGTATCATTAATATATGTACTTTTACCTAGTTTAAGGGTATTTAATTTAGCGAGTCCATCTAACATATAACCCTTATCAATATTAGGATCTATGACAAAACTTCTGAGATCAAGTTCTTTTAAGCTACTACAATTATTAAACATTCCATTCATATCAATTACGTTAGACGTGTCAAAGGATGATAAATCCAACTTGGTTAAGCTGGAGCAATCCTTAAAAGTCCAAATCATTTTTTTAACTTGGCTAGTATTAAACTTACTAAGATCTAAAGCAGTTAAGCTTGAACATCCACTGAACATGTGACTTATATCGTCCACCTTGGCTATTGTGAAATCAGGTGAAAACTTAATGCTCTGTAAGTTTTCACAATCTTGAAACATGCTCTCTGCGTAGATAGTATTAGCAGTATTAAAACTTGATAGGTCCAGACTTGCTAATTTACTGCAGCCCGCAAACATAAAAGACATATTAGTAACTTTGGTGGTCTGCAAATTATCAATGCCATCTATGCTGGTTAAATTTTGGCAATTCGCAAACATGTACCGCATATCACTGGTAGCAGATGTATCCAGATTTTCCAAACCAGTGATTTTAGTTAAATTAGTTAAGTCCTTAAACATTTCAGAAGCTGAGCCAATCTTTAGTTGACCCGTAAATTTAACTTCTTGCACATCGTCACTATTAATGCCGTTAATGTGAGCTAAAGAATCCGGTTGACCTATACTGCCACTGGGGACGGTAATTACATGGTTACTATAGCTGACATCAAGGTTGCCCCATTTAAAATTAGCAGCACTTGGAGCAGTAGACTCTGCAGTTTTTGGTTGAAGCTGTTTTTGAGGGTTTGGTTGCTCTTTGCTAATTAACTTAGAATTAGCATAATTGGTATTACTAATTTGTTTATTCTTAATTTGTGCAGGAGAGGGCAGAAATGGATCTGCTTTAACTGCTATAGAGCTAACAGTTAGTGAACTTAAAATTGCTGTAGCAACACTAAAAAACATTGTTGCTGTTTTGGTTCGCATAGATTTCTTTTTCTGGCTCATTTTGCTATTCATTCCTTGATTATAAAATAAACATATACATGATTAATATTTTTCTTATACCTAATTTCCCTTATTATACAATTTATTAAACAATTTATTAAACTTAATAACACTATTTATACATTTCATCTTATTTGAAATGAATAAATAATTAACTCACCTAAAAACTGTTTTTTACTTATAAATTAAATTTGGTTATTTGCTGGAAGATATGGTACTAGTTAGTAATATAGACACACAATTTTAAAGTAATTTATTAATTTTTGAGCATAGAAAAAGAACTCAGTTAGCAGTTTTAACTACTAGTTGAGTTCTTTTTATTTATAAAGTAAATCTCTTAATCTTTAAAAGTTTGCTTTCTTGACAAATTGGTTCTTGCCTACGATGTAGTATAACTTATTGTGCATCTTAACAGCACCGCCGTAAGTTCTAACTGTCTTGTTCTTCTTCAGAACATCACGACCATAACGTTTAACTTTGTTATTGGCTTTCTTAGTGTAAATAAAGGCATTGTGCTTTAATTTACGGTTGATACCAGTAACATTATTAGCTTTAACGAAACGGTTCTTGCCTAAAGCGTAGAACTTCTTGCCGTTAATGGTCTTAGTACCATAAGTAGTAACAGTTTTACCAACGAAGTATTCACCTTTTACACGCTTGCCTTTTTGGTTGAAGATATAAGCGTTGTGCGTAACAACTCTCTTAACACCTTTCTTGGCCTTCTTAGCTGGCTTCTTGTTGTCAGTAGTAGGCTTATTAGTGTCTGGCTTGGTAGTATCAGTCTTATTAGTATCTTGCTTGCCAGTCGTAGTATTTGTGTTGGTGTTACCTGTGTTAGTAGTATTACTTGGAGTAGTTGGCGTGCTTGGCGTATTGTTATTGTTGTTATCAGTAGACTTGGTAGTAGTATATTCACCTACATAATCTTTAACATCATTTTTACCGTCAAATTTCTGCATAAGTTCTACTGAACTTAATCCCTTGTTTTTACTATCCTTTAAGAACCAAGTAGTCTTAGTCTCTCCATCGTGTAGACTCTCTTCTACTGAACCAGGGAGTCCTGAATTGTTAATGATATTGCCTGAACCAAGTTTAATATCATTTAAGCTATCCATACCTGATAACATATCTTGATCAATGGTATATGTTTGATGAGATGGCTTTGTAGTACCTTTATTATCGTCGGTATTGTCAGTGTCAGAAACGTTATCTTTAATGGTTTCATTATTTTCAAGCATCTTAAAACTACTAATGTCTAGGGATGTCAAAGCCTTATCACCCTTAAACATTTCCCACATCTTAGTAACTTTTTCGGTGTTGAATTTTTCCAAGCCATCAATTTTGGTTAAACTTGAATCATCACTAAACATATAAGACATGTCTTCTACTGAATCTGTAGTAAACTTGGATACATCTAAAGTATTTAATGCTTCATCACCAAAGAACATGCCCATCATGTCAGTTACGCTAGAAGTGACAAAGTTTGACAAGTCTAAAGAAGTCAATTTAGGATCACTAGCAAACATTTGTTTCATACTAGTGACTCCCGTTGTATCAAGATCCTTTAATCCCTCAATTTTCTCCAGGTTTGGTAAACCAGCAAATAAGGAACTAGCATCACCTTTGAAAGTAACGGCACCATCAATTTTAATGGTTTGAATTTGATCTGTATCAACACCATCAATGTTCCAAGCTATTTGGGCAGGATTGATAGGGTTATCTTCACTAAATTTGTAATCATTATTGTCAATTGTACCGGCTTTAATAGTTAAAGTCTTAGTCTTTTCATCATAACTGCAATTGTCTTTAGTCCATTTTGAAGGCAATAGCATATTTGAATCATCTTCGCCAGCGTTATCACCAGAATTAACTGGTATTGTCGGCTTTGCGTCAGCAGGCTTAGAAGTTTGCTCTCCCTGTGGTTCAGCAGCCTTAGCTGCAACTGGATTGGCAGCTATGACGCTTAAGGCAGCAACTGCCATACTACTAAATAATATTTTTTTACCTTTATGATAAAAATTAATATGCTTACTCATATTTTTCCTCCATTTGTACCATCTAAATTTCATATACCATGGTTTTCATTATACCATGATTAAGTATATACATAAGTATTGTACAATTCAATACTTTGATAGGTATTTTCATATAGATTTAATATTTTTGCATACTACAAGTAAATAAAATTTGCCCATAATTCATAAAATAAGCTTATTCAAATAAAAAATGGACTTAATTAAGGATAGGCTAATTTTCTTTAGGCCAAAACCAAGCATTAACTGAAATAATAAACAAGGCTAAACTACTTAAAAATACTGTAATAATGCTGTTTAACTCGGCTAATTCCATTATTAATAGTTCTTAATATTTTACTTATGATTAACGTTTCCATATTTAAGCTTGTTTTAATTGTGAAAAGTTTTTTGCTTTGGCAGTTGAATAATAAGGAGATTATTCGAATAAAAAATACTCCGCAAAAGATAATCGCACCTTACAAAGTACTTTTTAATTGGTATTAAATTTAGCTAGATTAAACCAGCACCTGCTTTACTGATGATAATTGCTACAAAGCAGTAAATTTAGCTTGTTCATTTAGAGCCGGTTAGGGAACAGTTTAATTTTTGAGTGGAGAAAAAGAACCCAACTAGTAACTTTAAGTACTGGCTAGGTTCTTTTATTGATAAGAAAAGTGTTTTAATCTTTAAAAGTTTGCTTTCTTAACAAATTGGTTCTTGCCTACGATGTAGTATAACTTATTGTGCATCTTAACAGCACCACCGTAAGTTCTAACTGTCTTATTCTTCTTAAGGACTTTGTGACCATAACGTTTAACTTTATTATTGGCTTTCTTAGTGTAAATAAAGGCATTGTGCTTTAATTTACGGTTGATGCCAGTAACATTATTAGCTTTAACGAAACGGTTCTTGCCTAAAGCGTAGAACTTCTTGCCGTTAATGGTCTTAGTACCATAAGTAGTAATAGTTTTACCAACGAAGTATTCACCTTTTACACGCTTGCCTTTTTGGTTGAAGATATAAGCGTTGTGGGTAACTACTCTCTTAACGCCTTTCTTGGCCTTCTTAGCTGGCTTCTTGTTGTCAGTAGTAGGCTTATTAGTGTCTGGCTTGTTAGTATCAGTCTTATTAGTGTCTTGCTTGCCAGTCGTAGTAGTTGTGTTTGCGTTACCTGTGTTAGTAGTATTACTTGGAGTAGTCGGTGTGCTTGGTGTATTTGGAGTACTTGGAGTAGTCGGTGTGCTTGGTGTATTTGGAGTACTTGGAGTTGAAGGGGTACTTGGTGTAGTTGGAGTACTTGGGGTTGAAGGTGTGCTTGGTGTATTTGGAGTACTTGGAGTTGAAGGGGTGCTTGGCGTATTTGGAGTACTTGGAGTTGAAGGTGTGCTTGGTGTATTTGGAGTACTTGGGGTTGAAGGAGTGCTTGCAGGAGTTAAAGTTAAGGTACCTGCATCCTTAGAACCGTCAAATTTCCGCATAAGTTCTTCGGAAGTTAAGTTCTTACCGTTCAGGTTCCATGTACCCTTTGTGTTAAGACCAGAACTTTTAATAATATTGTCTTTACCAAGTTTTAGAGAGGTTAAGCTGTCCAGTCCCTTTAGCATATCAGTTTCAGCGGGTTCACTATAAGCTGTCTTTCCGTTTTCATCTTTTACTGGTACTGGTTTCTCTGGAGTTTTGAAACTACTGATGTCCAAAGATGTTAAAGCGCTCTGGTTAGTGAACATATTGCCCATTCGTTTTACCTTGGCAGTATCAAACTTTTCCAAGCCTTTAATTTCAGTCAATTTCGGAGCAGCGTCTTTACTTGGTTTATCGTCATCATTAGATGTATCAACCTGAGCAAACATGTATGACATATCAATCACGTTTGAAGTGTCAAAACTTGATACGTCTAATGAGGTTAAACTAGAATCATTGGTAAACATACCCATCATGTCGGTTACTCGAGAAGTGTCAAGGTTTGACAGGTCTAATGAAGTTAATTTAGGATCATTAGCAAACATTTGGTTCATGCTAGTGACGTCTGTTGTATCAAGGTTATTTAATCCCTCAATTTTCTTCAAGTTTGGTAAATTAGCAAATAATGAACTGGCATCACCTTTGAAATTAAAGGGACCGTCAATTTTAATGGTTTCAATTTCATCTGTGTTAACATCATCAATATTCCAAGCTATTTGGGCAGGATTGATAGGTGGCTGATCTTGACTGCCAATAACTGTGTATTCATTGTTAAATATACCAGGTTCTGGAATCTTAATGGTAAAAGTCTTAGTCTTTTCGTCATAACTGTAAGATCCTTTAACCCATGCTGAAGCCCATAGACTGTGTGAATCGTCTTCGGCAGTATGATCCGCTATATCGGTTTTTTGGTCTTTATCATTATTTGTTGTTGACTTAGTTTCAGCTGGCTTAACAGGTTGCTCTTTCTGTGCTTCGGCAGCCTTAGCTGCAACAGGACTAACTGCAATTACGCTTAACGCAGCAACTGCCATACTAGTGAATAGTACCTTTTTACCTTTATGATAAAAATTGTTATGCTTACTCATATTTCTCCTCCATTTATACCATCTAAATTTCATTATACCATTGTTAAGTATATCTATATATCTTATTAAATTCAATGCTTTGATAGGTATTTTCATATAGATTTAATATTTTTGCAAATTACAAGTAAATAAAATTTGCCCATCATTCATAAAATAAGCTTATTCACAGTAAATATTAGATGTAATTAAGTCTAAATTAATCTTTTTTGCGATTAAACCAAGTTCCAATTGAACTGATGAATATGGCTAAGTTACCGAAAAATAAGGCAACTAGTCGACTTTTTTCATCTAAACCAGTCTGCGGTAAAGTTTTAATATTTTGCTTATGAGTAGCAGCTACAGTTTTAACGCCATTTTCATTATTAGGAAGGTTGGTTGATTTTAATGATGGTGTTATTTTAGTAGAGGAATTATCATCTGCTACTTCAGGATTCAGGTTAGATTCAGGAGTATAGTTTTGCCTGTTTTTATCAGTAGGTGTTGTATTAGGTGGGGTATCTGCTTGATTAATTTCATTTTCTGATGCCTTGGCATAAACGTAAACAACATCTTGCGGATTTTTGGTGAAGAAACCAACAGCATTGTTTGGTCGAACCTTCAAAAGGTAGCCAGCAGCAGTTGCAGCAGAAGTGGCATATCCGTCACCTACATATCCAGTGATAATTTTGTTTGGAGCAATTTCGTTGCCATTTTCGTCTTGATAATGAACAACGATAGATGAAGTAACTTTAGAAGGCAAGGATGAAGAGGACAAGTCGGGTTTAATCGGAGTTGGCTTTGGTTTAGGATCGGGCATAACAGGTGTCGGATCAACAGGCTTAGGACCGGGATTTGTGGTTGAAACAGCAGTATAAGTACCAGGTTTTGAACCATCGTATTGTGCAATTAGCTCAGCTGATGAGAACTTTTCGCCATTATATGACCATGTGACTGGTGTATTTAATCCTGTATTTTTAATAACTGTATTAGAGCCGAGTTTTAAAGTATTGAGACTGGCTAAATCAGCTAACATATCACCTGTATTAGCACCATTAGATATAGTAAATTTGCTAATATCAAGGATTTTAAGATTTTTGTCACCTGTAAACATTTTTTGCATATTATAAACTTTGCTCGTATCAAAGCTAGACAAATTCAAATTAGTTAGTTTTGAGCAATACGCAAACATTGCCTGCATATTGGCAACTTTTGTTGTCTTAAAATTGGCTAAATCAAGACCATCAAGGCTTTGGCAGTCATAAAACATGTTGGACATATTGGTGACAATACTCGTATTGAACTTGCTGGAGAAAGTTATGTTTGCTAGTTGCCTGCTGGAAGCAAACATATATGACATATCTACTACCTTGCTACTGTCAAAATTTGATAAATCCAAGTTGGTTAAATTATCACAAGTAGCAAACATTGCTCGCATGGTGGTCACATTTGTAGTGTTGAATCTAGCTACATTGATGTTTTGTAATTTAAGGCAGCCAGCGAACATATATGACATGTCAGTTACATTAGTCGTGTCAAGCTGGTTGAGATTTTCAATTGATACTAAATTATTAAGCTCACTAAATAGCTCAAGTGCCGAACCATTAATTGTTAATTTACCATCTAGTTTGATTTTCGTAATGTCGCTTGTGTCAACACTTTTAATGTTACCAGCTATTCTTTTGGGATTTGTAACAGTACCACTGTGAATTGTTAAAACATGGTTATTGTAACTAACTTCCAAGTTGTTCCATTCACTTTTAATCGCGTAATTGTTAATTTCAGAATTAGATTTATTACTCAAATAATCGGCAGAAACTGCGTCATTGTTTGATTTGGCAGAAGCTAAAGTGGAATTATATTTAGGATTAACAACTTTCTTAGTCAAAGAACTGTTAGTTACCTGGTCTTTCGGTAATTTATCCGCTTGAACGACTTGCGAATTGATACAAAACAGTCCCAATGTTACGACTGCCATACTACTATATACTGTTTTTTGTTTATTCATAATTTTTCCTATACTACTAATATCAAAAGTGTTCATAAATAGTATATTAGAATAGAAATACAGGTCAAATAAACATTTTTTAATATTTACATAAAAAATACTTCGAAAAGCGATGTATACTTCACGAAGCATTTTTGCAATTAGTATTGATTTTAGCTATTCTTTCTTTTTCCGATTAAACCAAGCACCTACTGTACTGCTAATAGTTGCCATAAAACCAAGTAATAAAGCAGCCAATTGTGAATGTTCATCAGATCCAGTTTGTGGTATTTTTTCATCCTTTTTTGCATTATTATTGTTTGCTACCTTAGTAGCAGTTTGACCATTATGGTTTTCAGTATTATTTAAATTACCGGAACTATCATTATTTTTACCACTATTATTACGCTTATGGTTTCCGGTTTCTGTTACCTTATTGGACTTTCCGGTTTTATCAGTTTTATCAGTTTTATCAGTTTTATCCTTTCCCGTATCGCCATCATTAATTTGGGGATTATCCTGATTGTCTTTGGCATATATGTAAATTACGCTTTGTGGGTAAGCACTAAAGAAGCCTGTGGCATTATCTGGTCTAGTTTTTAGAGTATAGCCTACAACAGGCTTGGAACCAGTTGTATAGCCATCGCCAACGTAACCATTTAAAACTATGTTTTCAGCTAAAGTATTACCGAATTCGTCTTGATATTTTACAGTAACTGGTGCAGCTTTTTGGCGATAATTTGAAGTAACAGTATCTTCGTGGTTATCTGATTCAGGCATGTTGTCTTTTTTATAAACAAAGACAACAGTCTGATCCTTGCTGTTATAATCCAGGCTGGCCGTATTGGTGCCGGTCACCTTCTCGCCGTTGACTAGGATATAGCTCAGCTTGTAGCCGGCAATCTCAGGAGCCGTGAACTTCTTGCCTTGCTCGCCATACTCAACAGTGCCGTGATCGGAAGTCTTGCCGTTAGCATCAGGCAGGTCATTTTTGCTTTCATCCTGATAGGAGATAAGGACTTGGCCTTGAAGCTTGGCAAAAACAAAAGTAACTTCTTGATTAGCGTAAATTTCAGGTCCGTCATCATTATTAGTTTTTCTTGCGGTTGAACCAAGCAACGCCTAAGGCAGATGCTAATGCTAGGCTACCCAAAGCGAGTATAGCTAGATTATTCATTCTATCTGAACCAGTTTGCGTTAAATTTTCACCTTTTTGGCTACTTATTTTTTCATTGTTATTTTCAGTTGCATATTTAACATTATCAGTATTTTTTTCATTAGCATTATTATTGTTGAAAGTTGTTTTACCTTTAATTTTGTGAACTTTAAAGTTTTGATTGCGAATTGACTTAATCGAATGTTTATTGAGTTTGGTAAAACCTTTTGAAGTTTTTTTGTTCTTACTATTTTTATTCTTTGAAGTTTTTTTACCAGAACTCTTATGTTTATTCTTATTCGGTTTCTTTGTTAATTTCTTGTTGTGACTCTTATGCTTGTTCTTTTTGGAAGTAGAAGTGCTATTCGGGTTGTTTATGTTGTCGCTGGAGTTGGAACCATTGCTAGAGTTATTATTACTTTGATTGCTACCAGAACTGCTACCCGAGGTACTACCAGAGCCACTATTAGAACCGCTACCCGAGGTACTCCCAGGATTGTTACCAGAACCGCTACCTGGAGTACTCCCAGGATTGTTACCAGAATCGCTACCTGGAGTACTTCCTGTGCTACCAGAACCGCTACCTGGAGTACTCCCAGGATTGTTACCAGAATCGCTACCTGGAGTACTCCCAGGATTGTTACCAGAATCGCTACCTGGAGTACTCCCTGTGCTACCAGAATCGCTACCTGGAGTACTTCCTGTGCTACCAGAACCGCTACCTGGAGTACTCCCTGTGCTACCAGAACCGCTACCCGGAGTACTCCCTGTGCTACCGGAATCGCTACCTGGAGTACTCCCTGGATTGTTACCATTCTTCTTATAAGTAAAGACAATATCTGAATTTGGCTCATCAAAAGTTGTTGTGACTGCACCATTTCCAGTCACTTCTTTGCCATTAACCAAATATAGAGTATAACCAGGCACATTACTTTCAGGTGTGACAGTAATTTGATCACCAAAAAAGCCAGTTACTTCATGATCGTAAGTTTTTCCGTTGGTATCTGTTAAAGTTTCATTTTTATCATCGATATAATGTACTTTAATAGTTTCAGAGTTGGGACTATAAATGAAAATAACGGTCTGCGGTGTATTTCCAAAAGTTACATTTGCTTTGTCAGGATCGGTTGTAGATTCAGGGACATCTGTTGAATTAGGATCAGTAATTATCTTTTTAGATTTAATAGTATAACCCTTAATTGAAGTATCAGCAGTTATCGTTGAAGTGTCACCCATAAAACCGCTTATTTCTTGATCTGGTTTGCTAGAAATTTGTTTTAAGTCGCCATTCTTATCTTGATAACGATATTGAACAGCAATAGATTGCGCTTTATCATGTGAATATGAAAAAATAACAGTTTGTGGATCAGAAGAGAATTTTAAATTATTGGGGTTTCCTTCAGTCTGGTTATTCACAGAAACTTGATAAAGTGTATAATTAGGAATTTTTCTAGCATTAATTGGATCTGTTTGATTATCGCCATTATTACCATATTGGTAGTCTGTAGGGGAAATAATTTTGGTTGGATCATCTTTGTCAACATATTTAATAGTAATGGAACAAGGATTTGGTACTTTGGTAATATTTACATATGTATCACTATCTTGACTGCTATCATAATTGGACATAAAATCTTCTGCTGTCCAATTGTGTGTTTTTGCAGGCAAAATGCCATTGCCCATGTTAATCCAATTGCCCTCAGTGCCAAAATAGAGATTGTCATTAACATTATCATTATTTTTTATTATATTTTTTCTACCTAAAACAAGAGTTTGGAGACCATCCAAGCTTTGTAGCATTGCCAAACGGCCTGAGATATTCGAACTTTGCTTAAGGTTTGACATATCAAAGGAACTGATATCTAATTTCTTTAAGCTTCTACAATCATCAAACATAAAACTCATATCATATACATTAGAAGTGTTGAAGCTGGATACGTTAATACTTGTCATACTTGCACAATTTTCAAACATGCTATGCATATCAGAAACATTAGAAGTATCAAAATTTGATAAATCTAAACTTGTTAAAGATGTACACCAATAAAACATGTCGCTCATATCGCCTACATTAGAAGTATCAAAGCTAGATAGATCAAGTTTACTTAGACTCGAACAACCATCAAACATATGACTCATAATTATTCCACCTTTAATAGCGGTTTTGGCAGTAGTATTAAAATGACTTAGGTCAATACTTGATAGGTGTCTGCAGTCTTTAAACATTGACTGAAATGTTGTTACATTAGAGGTATCAAAGCTAGATATGTTTAAATTAGTTAAATAAGTACAACCATCAAACATATTTGTCAGAGTCTTAACATTACTTGTATTGAAAGAACTTAGATCTAAAGTTGTAAATTTTGGATTAGAGCAGTATTGAAACATGTTATCTAATTCTTTTACATTGGCAGTGTTAAAATGTGAAAGATCTAAACCAGTTAAACCACTGCAGCCATTAAACATGCCTGTCATGTCTGTTATGTGAGAAGTATCAAGGTTAGACAAGTCTATACCTGTTAAACTTTTACATGCTTTAAAAAAGTTTTTCAGGGATGTGATATTAGAAGTGTTTAAATGGGTAATATCTAAATTATTCAAGGAAGTACAATTTTCAAATAAGCCTTCCATATTAGTGACATGAGAAGTGTCAAATTTGGTTAAATCAGAACCGACTAGTTTTAAGTCAGTAAGTTTTTCGTTGTAAAAAAACATGTTTGTCATGTCTGTTACATTAGAGGTGTCAAAATTTGAAACATCTAGTGTTGTTAAAGCGGTAGCACCAAACATTTTATTCATATTAGTAACTTTACTAGTATTAAATTTAGAAACGTCTAACTTAGTTACATTGGCACCGTAAAACATTTGTTCCATATTTGTAACTTTTGAGGTATCAAAACTTGATAAATCTAGTGATGATACACCAATTCTAGAAAACATGTTTGCCATATTTGTTACATTAGAAGTGCTGAATTGTGAAACATCTATATTTGAAGCTCTAGAAAGGTCGAACATATGCTCCATATCAGTAACCTTACTAGTATCGAATTTAGAAACATCAATATTTTTAGCAGCACAGTTGTAGAACATATATGACATATCAATAATATTTGCAGTTTTAAATTTATCAATATCAAACTTGATGTTGGTCAAAGTATCGCAGTTACTAAACATATGTGACATATTGTTTACATTTGATGTATCAAAACTGGATATGTCTAAACTTTGCAGATTTCGGCAACTATCAAACATATAAGACATGTCAGTTACATTTGTAGTTACGACTTGGTCAAGCCCGTCAATTGAAGTTAAATTAGTAAGATTTTGAAATAAACTGTTTGCTGAACCGATAATTTTTATTGGACCATCTATCACAATGTGTTCAATATCATAAACGTTCATTTTAGTCATAGTACGAGCAATACTAATATCATGGTTATCACTATTATCAAGTGTGCCACCATGAATAGTAAGTACATTATTATCATAATTTAAATTAACGTTTAAACTGTTCCAGACCATTGAATCGGAATTTTCAGATTCTCTTTTGGCTTTAGAAACATCAAAACTGTGATCATTTTTTTCATCAGAAGATAAGTTTGTAGTATTTTCAAACTCGGATGTATTGTCCTCTGTTCTATTCTGTGCAGAATCAGTATTCTGCTCATTAGCTTGAGTACTTGAATCTTCTTGACTCTGTTCTATCCTTGAATTTTCATCTGTATTTTGATTAAACTTATTTTCAGGTACTGCACTTTTAGTTTCTGTTTCATGTTGAACAGTTTGATAGTTAATTTTGGTTTTAACGGCAGTTCTTTTAGCTTTCTTAAAAGTTGAATGATTATTATTAGCAGTGGCGGCTTTTATTACCTTGGGTTTACTGGTGACTAAGCCTAAAGCAGCAGCAGCTAAACTGCTAAATAACAGTTTTTCACCTTGTTTATGTTTATTCATGTGTATACCTCTTCTATATTAAGCAGCAATTTAAATCTAGTATATGTTTAAGTTTGAATATAATCCATCGACGTATTGTTAATATATTAAATGCAAAAAACGCACTCTACAGATGCTTTTACTATAAAAGTACGTTTTTATCCTTAATTGATATTATTCATTTTTTCTACGATCTAACCAGGCAGCTCCCAAAGCACCAATTAGAGCTAATCCTCCTAAAGTGAACATTGCAAGATTTGAATATTTATTTGTGCCAGTTTTTGGCATGGTCTTGATATTCTTGTTCATCTTCGTAGTATAATTAGATTTTCTGTTGGTTACAGGTTTATGAGTTTTTTGTTTACTACCTTTGTTCTTAGATATGTTTTTATTATTGTTTTTAACGATTTTTTTCTTTGGCTTTTTACCAACAGGTATTGCTGTAGGCTTATTATCATCTGGTGTAATAGTATTTGTTCCAGCGTTATTCTCTTTTTTACTATAAATATATATTACACTTTGTGGAAATGTATTGAAGAATCCGGTAGCATTTTCCGGTCTTGTCTTAAGAGTATATCCAGAGACTTGCTCTGCACCTGTTGTGTAGCCATCACCTACATAACCGTTTAATACCTTATCAGGAGCCAAAGTGTTTCCATATTCGTCCTGGTAATGAACAGTTATTGCTGCTGCTTTGACTTTACCGGTTGTATGACTATTGTCAGGATTCTTAGTGTAAACCAAAGTAACTTTTTGTGGCTTGTCCGTAAAAGTGCCGCTGACATTTGTCGATTTGCTTTTATCCAGAGTGTAACCTGTCAAGTCACTGTATTCCGTTGCAGAAGCATCGAACGGATCGCCATAATAGCCACTGGCATAATCACGATCAGGAGCAATTGTCTTTCCGCTTTCATCATGATAATGAATAGTTATTTGTGCACCTTTATTACGTGTATAAACTAAGAAAACATCTTGAGTCGTGTCCGTAAAAGTACCACTGACATTTGTCGATTTGACTTTATCCAGAGTATAACCTGTCAAGTCGCTGTATTCCGGTGCAGTGGCATCAAACGGATCACCATAATAGCCACTGGCATATTGACGATCAGGAGCAATTGTCTTTCCGCTTTCATCATGATAATGAATAGTTATTTGTGCACCTTTGTTACGTGTGTAAACTAAAGTGACTTCTTGCGACTTGTCCGTAAAAGTGCCGCTGACATTTGTCGATTTGCTTTTATCCAGAGTATAGCCTGTCAAGTCACTGTATTCCGATGCAGAAGCATCGAACGGATCGCCATAATAGCCACTGGCATATTGACGATCAGGAGCAATTGTCTTTCCGCTTTCATCATGATAATGAATAGTTATTTGTGCACCTTTATTACGTGTATAAACTAAGAAAACATCCTGAAGCTTGTCTGTAAAAGTGCCGCTGACATTTTTTGATTTGCTTTTATCCAGAGTATAACCTGTCAAGTCGCTGTATTCCGGTGCAGTGGCATCAAACGGATCACCATAATAGCCACTGGCATAATCACGATCAGGAGCAATTGTCTTTCCGCTTTCATCTTGATAATGAATGGTTATCTTTTTGCCTTCGTTACGTGTGTAAACTAAAGTAACATCTTGATGTTCGGTAGAAAATTTACCTTGCAGATTTTTAGAGTCTTCTTTATCAAAAGTATATTTTTTATTCAGATCGTCAGGAAGCACAGTATAATTGGTATTTTTGTCACCATAATTAGTGACATCAAACGGATCATCAATATTGCCATTAGGAAGTGTTATATCATTAGTAATAGGATCATTAGGATGAGACTTATCCACATAATGAATTGTTACGGTTCCAGCTACTTTTTTCTTATAATATAAATTAATTTCTTGCGGTTTATCCGAGAATTGGCCAGTAAGATTAGTAGAATTATCTTTGTCAAAAGTATATTTTTTATTCAGATCGTCAGGAAGCACAGTATAATCAGTTTTTTTATCACCATAATTAGTGACATCAAACGGATCATTAACATCTCCGTCATTAAGGACTTTATCAGCAATTATTTTTGTGGTTTTATCAGATTCATCTAAGTAATGAATTGTTACGGGTTCACCAGTAAATCTTTGGTATGTATCATGTTCTGTATCGCCTTGATAATTTTTCATTAAATCAGCAGAACTCCATGAATAAGTACCTTTTTGAAGTGGATAAGTATCACTATAATCGACCCCCATATTGATCCAGGTTCCTGGAACAACAAGTCCTACATTATTTTCATCACCCTTACTTAAGACGTTAGTTGGACCTAGAACAAGAGTTTTGAGAGAAGTTAAATTGCTATTAGGATAAGGAGAATCACCCAACATGCCTGTAAGAGTGGAAATTTTAGACATATTAAGACCAGAGATGTCTAAGTAATTAAGTCCAGTACAACCAGATAACATATAAGACGAGTCTTTTAGCGCACTTTTAAAAGTATTTGGAAAAACTAGGCTCTTTAATTTATCGCATCCAAAAAACATATGGCTCATGTTTGTTACTTTCGAAAAATCAAGTTTATCGAATCCCGGAATTGAAGTTAAACTACCACAACCTTCGAACATACTTTTAGCAGACTGCACCTGACTTAGGTCTAAATTATTTATTCCCTCAATAGACTGAAGATTTATAAAATCACCAACAAAGTTGTCAATATCATGAGTAACCTTTATTTTGCCTAGAATTTTTAAGTATCTTACGTCGTGGTATGGCAAAGGAGTATAATTGCCATCATCAAATGACACTGAAGAAAGTGGCAATCCTAATGGAAATGTGGTGTATTCCTGACCATCTCCGAGAGTGAGTGTTCCACCACTTTCATAGGTAAATGGGATATTACGCCATTTTCCTGAATTGGTAGTAGTTTTCGTAACTTCTTCCGGTCTAAACTTACTGCTATTCATGTCCTGTTTAACAGTTGACTTTGATTTATCTTTTGTATTATTGGTCTGATTAGAACTAGCTAAAGAAGGATCATTATTATTTGGTGTGGAATTAACATTTTGATTTGTTAAATCATTATCAGTATCGTCAGAATTTTGACTCTCCATATGAGAAGTTTCAGAAGCTGATTCATCTGCCGCCTGCAAAAATTCTGTTTTTTCTGCGCGTGGATTGTGGGCAGTTTTATAATTAATTTTAGTTTTAATGGTTTTTCTGTTAGCCTTTTTAGTTGCTAAATTACTGTTTCCATTATATGCAGCTTTAGCAATTTGAGGCTTGGCATTAACTAAACCCAAGGCAGTGGCGGCTATGCTGCCGATTAATATCTTTTCCTTTTGCTTAGTACTATTATTACCTGTGTTCATATTAAATTCCTCTTCTAAATTGCATAACACTATATCTTTAGTATATTTATGTGCAGCACAAAAATCAAGATTCAACCAAATAATATATTATTGCTTATTTTAAAAAATCATCATAATAAAAAGCGCATATTCAAGATAAATTTGAATATGCGCTTTTATATATAAAGTTAAACTATACTGTTTATATTATCTCTAACCTAATCAGTAATTACAAATGGAAAGATTAGGTAGCCACCAGCACCTGAATTACCTTTGAAATTGATAGTCATAAATCCTTTGTATCCAACAGGAAGACCCGAAAGATCCCAGACAACGTGTTGACCATCAGCAGTTACTTGTCCTGCATTGTCCTTCCATTTGCTGAGATATGCTGAAGCAAAATGATCCTCGTTATCATCATTGGCGATCCTGATAGTCATTTGGCTGCCATCCACATCGATAAAAGGTGGGTAAGTTACCGTAATATATGGTGTTTTTTGTGAAACTCCGAGTGTATTATAAGCACCAGCTTGATAGTAAGCACTTAGAATGCCATTTTTACGAAGGTTTTCATCAGAACCTAAAGGTGAGAAGTCTGTAATAGCATTATATGAAATCGAGCAATCATACAATTTTGGTTTATTAGCCAATGCGGAAATGTCCCTAATTTGACATTGTTGTAATACTATACTACTCAAATTGTTTAAATCTTTTAATGCACTTATATCATAAAGAGTGCTGTAAGCTAGTGCAGTTCCATAATACCTTAGGTTAAGATCAATGCTTGGTGATAAATTAATTGACTCTAATTTAGTTGCATATTGTAAGCCTTCTAAAGATTGGATATTCATGTAAGCTAAATAGTAATACGGATCTTCTTCAGCATGGTTAACATCCAAGTTAAGACTGGTCATGTTAGCCAAGTCGTCTTTAGTAACTTTAGCTACACCAGTTTCTGAATCATCAGAATATAAGCTGTAAGCAATAACTTTTTGCAAGTTTTGATCTGGCATCCAGTCATCAATTGATTCGCTTTCTTTAGTAGTCACTTTAGCTGGTGTGTCAGTTGTATTAGCTTGAGTCTGGGTGTTAATTTTACCAGATTCTTCATCTTTGTTCACATCAGTATTGGACTCCGCAACTTTATTGCTAGGCTTGTCTTTTGTAGCTTTATAATCAGCTTTTTTATTAAATGAAACAAAACCAGTATTGTCATTAGCAGTTTTTGTATTCAAGCTTTGTGCAGCCAATGTACTTCCAGATACGCTGTCAGCTTTAACTGCATGTGGACCAGCAACAACTAATGCAAGTGCAGCAGCAGTAATTCCACTAAATAGCAATTTCTTGCTTTGTTTACTTAATTCTATGTGTTTATTCATAAATTTTACCTCTTAAATTATTAACCAATAACAATTTACACTATCATTGTATATCCATAATATAATAATCGCAATAGTAAACAACTATACTTTAATTAAAATTGTATATAAAAAGCACCCCATAAAGTACATTTATAGAGTGCTGATTTTTAATGTTTGCTTTTTCTATTGTAATAAATAATAGCTAATCCTAAAACACTGAATAATGATATTAAACCCAGTGCTAACAGCCCTAATTGCCAGCCTTTTATTGCTTTAGCACTAGGTTGGCGAACGTCTTTTTTCTTATTAACTAGTGATTGTATCTTACTATTAAGATGAAGCTTTTGACTATGTTTATATTTTTGTGATTTCTCTTCTTTAACGGTGTTTTTACTACTTAAGATATTTTTAGTATAAATATAGGTTAGCTCCTGCGGCTTTTGTTTAAGCGTAATTGCAGTTGCATTTAAATCAGTATCAATATGTGAACCGTTAAAGTCTTTAAGTTTAACAGTATATCCTGGTAGTTTTAATGCCGGAGCAGTTTGTTGATCATTAACAAAGCCACTTAAAATTTCATCTGGGGCAACTTTTTTGCCAGCAGTATCTTGATAATGAACAATCACATTTGAAACTTTTTCCCTATTATAATAGAAGGTAATTTCTTGCGGTTGATTGTTAAGTACAATAGCTACGCTTCCCGGATGGTGTGAAATACCATTGTGGTCAATTTGATAATGACTCGGTGTATAGCCAGAAATATCCTGTGGCTGAATTATTTTTTGTTCACTAAAGACGCCGCTAATTGTGCTTTCAGGAGCGATTGGCTTACCAGTTTCATCTTGAAAATGGACAGTGATATCTGCTGCCTTGTTACGTGTATAAATTAAAGTGATTTCTTGTGGTTGGGCGGTAATAGTAGCAGTGACAGAGCCCTGACTAATTGGCATCGTAGTACCATCAACCGCTTTGGCACTAATTGAATAACCAGTAAATGTCGGAATAGCAATAGTGCTGCTGGTATTAACACTACCATATAGTTTTTGCTGACACGCAATTGTATTATCTGCATCATCTTTAAAGTGAATAGTAATAGGCTGCCCGCTGACAATCCTAAATGGAATAATGTACCAGCCTGAAATTATTGGCTCTTGTGCTGAATTCCTACTGTGGAACTTAACGGTCATTGCTGCACTATCATCTGACTGTAATCCTGAAAGATCCCATGTTACGGTTTGTTTACCATTGACTTGACCGACATGATCACTCCAATTGCTGGAATATTGCTTGACTGGATATTTAGCACTAAGGTGCTTACCAGTCTCAACCTTAAGTGTCATGTTTTTGCCATTAAAATCAAGCAGCTGATAGGGGCCGGATGTATAAGAAGTAGTCCCTGCAGTTAGGTGAAGTGGCTCTGCCAAAATTATCTGTTTTCTTAGCTTTAGACTGCCGCTTTCAATTAATTGCTTATTCGATTTTAATGGTGAAAAATCAGTAATTGCATTATATGAAAGATTTAGTTGAATCAATTGTGGCTTATTCGCCAAGGCAGATATATCATGCAAGTTGCACATTTCCAAATTAATATTGGTTAATTTATGCAAATTTTGCAAAGCAGAAATATCCGCTAAAGTTGAATTAAGAACAGCTCGGTGGCACCAATCATTGTTTAACTGACAGTCAGGAGCCAGATTTATTTTGACCAGATTAGTTGCGTATTCTAATCCAGTGAGTGATTTAAGTCGCAAACGCAAGCGATATTCGGCAGGAGAAATAGCATATTTCCGTTTGCCATGAACAACAGGCATTTCGCTTGGTGCGATTAAGCTAAGTTCTGTCAGATTGGCAAGACTTTCTTTGGTAATTTGTTTAATTGGTTGACCTAAATTAGCGGCCACGATTTTTTGTAAAACTTTATCTGGCATCCAACTGTCGAGTCTGTTGGAATTTGCGACAGAATTTTGCAGTTTAAATGCAGGCTCAATTGTATCATTCAAGTCGCTTGATTCTCGGGTTTTAGTCGTCATTTAGTCACCATCTTCTTTACTAATCCAAATAGCAGTATATTTGATGCTAAGAGCGCTTACTTAGAACTAACAATAGCAATTGTAATGCTTAAATGAAATTCCTTTTTAAAATTTAACTATCTATTTGGTATGTAAAAGTAACCGCAGTCAAATATTATTCTCATGATATTGTATTACCCTCAGTATAGCATGGATTAATAAAGATGACTATTTCGAAATTGGTAATTTTACTACCAGTATATAGTTAAACTTGTAATCGCTATTTCAAAAACCAGATGTGAATAAGTCGCCAGCATATAGCGAGGACAAAAACAACGTTAAAGATAATAATTACTGTTCTGATGAAAGTCATATTTTGATAAAATTTTGGTTTAGCATTTGCGCGGACTTGAACAGTCTTGTTAATTGCCTTGTGCTGTTTACTGTCTTTCAAAGATACTTGATGTTCTTTTTTACTATGCTTTGGCTTAGCAGTCAATTCGCTAAGAGCTAAATTATGCTGACTTGCTTTCATTTTGCTGATCAAGTCGCCCTGTGCAACTGTACGGTGTTGACCGTAACCGTATTTGGAAGTGTTAAAGTCTGAACATGTAATTAGTGTAATCATACTCTTATCCTGCACATTGTTTTCAACTTCAACTTGTGTAGGTTTAATGGCAAAAGACATCCTTTTTATTTTATATACATAAATATGATGCAAATCTGTGACATAGATGAGGTCACCAGGGTGTGCCAGATGTAAATTATCCAAAACTGCAGGACCATAAGACCCCATATAGTGTCCTGCAAGCACATAATTATTAGCACCGCCCATGACGCGATCGGGCAGACAGGTAACGACACCGTATTCTAAGTTCTGGTTTTGATCGCCATAACCGGCAAAAAGGGGGTTATGAATGTTAACAGCAGGAATAGCAATGCGGCCAATAGCGTATGCCTTAATTTGCTTGGCTCTAAGGACGCTGGCTGCACTAACTGATTTGGTTTTGCTGGCATCATAACTTGTTTTGCGTTTTTTATTTCTATCTGCTTTCTTTTGTGTTAAAGTGGTATTTGCTTTTTCCGCATTTTGCTGAACTACATAGGAGTTGCCAAAACCGGAGCCGAAAAAGATTAAAGTTACGCCCAGATAAAAAAGGGCACCTAAAAGTAACACTCGAATAGTAGACCATATTTGCTGTTTTGAAGATTTTGCTTGCTTTTTACTTGCCATTTGATCCCTTTTCTTTAAACTACTATTAGTCTTCTGCTACTATTTAAGTATAAATTTGCGTAAAGTACAATTATTTATCTCGAATTGAAACACTTAAAAAAAATAATCAAATAAGTATTGAAATCGCTTTAATACTGATTTATAATATCAGCTGTAAGTAGACGTGTTACTGACTTGATCAGGCATTACCTATGAACAATACTTTTTTGGTACTGTTTGTAGGTTTTTTTATTGGAAAGGAAGTAGTTGAATTGAAATTTGTTAAAAATTTTAACAACAACGCTGCCTTGGTGTCTGATAAGGCTGGAGTAGATTGGGTGGTGATTGGCAACGGGATTGGCTTTGGCAAAAAAGTCGGTGATCCCATTGATGAGGACAAAATTTCACGCCGTTTTGTAGCTGTCGAAAAAAATATTAAATTGGTTGACAGTGTAAGAGATATTGATCAGCGGACTTTGAAGTTGACAACTGAAGTGATTAGCATGGCCAGTCAAAAATTACAGATCACTTTTTCTGATTATGAATTTTTGGTTTTGGCTGATCACATTGATTTTATGTTAACCCGTGCTACAGGAAATATTGAATTAGGTCAAGATACGCTTGGCTGGGAAATGAAAAAAATATTTCCTAAGGAATATGGCACGGCTCAAGAAGCCTTAAGGTTAATGAAGGAAAAAACTAAGCTTGACTTTCCTCAAAGTGAGGCAGCTTATCTGACATATCACTTCATTAATGCAGGTTCTGGTCAAACAAAGCTGCAGGATACAATTAAAATTACTAAACTGATTAAGGGAGTAATTGATATTATCCAGTATCAATACGGAATGCAGCTGGATACTGAATCGTTTAACTTCAACAGGTTCATGACACATTTACGTGCTTTTATGGTAAGGCATATGTGTGGTGAAAGCGACCAGGATTCTGGCAGTGAGCTTGATCATTCCTTAATTGAATTAATGAAAGTCAAGTACAAAAAGGCTTATGATACTGTCCAAAAAATCGGCACGTACTTATACAAGCAGGCAGGCTGGCAATTGCAGCCTGACGATCAGGTATATTTAACTCTTCATGTCTGGCGGGTAACGCATAGACAAAAAGATGCTCAATCGCAGAAGAATTAAATTTACTATATTTTAATAATTTATAAGTTTAAACGGTGTGTTACTGTTTACAGGCATTAACCCGAGAACTTCAGGTGAAAATCTCACAATAAATTAGTGAGGTGCTTTCTTGAGGTCCTCGGGTTTTGATATTTAGGAGGAAAAAATGGCTTACGAGGATCTAAGTCGTGAAATTATCGCTGATGTTGGCGGTAAAGATAATGTGATCAGTGTTGTTCACTGTACTACGCGCTTACGTTTTAAATTAAAAGATATGAAAAAGGCTGATGATGACAAATTAAAGGCCACTGATGGCGTAATTTCTGTTGTGAAATCAGGCGGTCAGTACCAAGTTGTGATTGGCAATAATGTCGCTGATGTTTATGACACGCTGGTTAAAGTAGGCGGCTTTTCTGGTGGAGGCAGCGTGCCCGATGATTATGAAGATACTAGCAACATGAGTTTAGCAGATAAGTTTATTGATTTAATCTCTGGCATTTTCAATCCGATTTTAGGGCCAATGTGCGCTGCCGGTATGATCAAGGGCTTTAATGCTATGTTCTTAGCTTTTGGCTGGGAAGCGCAAACTTCTGGTACTTACATTATTTTGAATGCCATTGGTGACAGTTTATTCTATTTCCTGCCAGTTATTTTAGGAATTTCAGCAGCTAAAAAGTTCGGCATGAACGGCTATCTAGGTGCAACAATTGGTGCTGCACTTTGCTATCCTTCAATTGTCGCAATGGCCAGCAGTAAAACCACTTTGTTTACTGTATTTAAGGGTACTATTCTCCAAGCACCAATTCACATGACTTTTTTGGGAATTCCGGTAATTTCGATGAACTATACTTCATCAGTCATTCCAATTATCCTGTCAATTTGGTTTGCTTCTAAAGTGCAAAAGTTGGCTAAAAAGATTATTCCTGATGTTGTCAAAACTTTCTTAGTGCCATTTATGGTTTTACTAATTACTATTCCTGTTACCTTTATTGTCATTGGTCCTGTTGCTACCTGGTTAGGTAACGCTATTGCAGCTGCTGTCAGTGCTGTTTACCACTTCAGCCCAATTGTTGCCGGCATTTTAATGGGAGCATTCTGGCAAGTATTTGTTATTTTTGGCGTTCACTGGGGCTTTGTGGCAGTTATGATGACCAATATTGCTGCTTTAGGTTATGATCCAATTTTAGGCTTATCTTTAGCAGCTTCATTTGCTCAAACGGGTGTCGTTTTAGCAATTATTTTCCAAACTAAAGATGAAAAAACCCGCAGTATTGCGATTCCAGCCTTTGTTTCTGGTATTTTCGGGGTTACTGAGCCGGCCATTTATGGTGTCACTCTTGAAAGAAAGAAACCGTTTATTTTAAGTTGTATTGCCTCTGCAATTGGTGCCGGTATCATTGGTTTCTTCCAAGTAAAAGTATTCCAGATGGCCGGAATGGGAATTTTCTCAATTCCAGACGCTATTGGTAAAAATGGTATTGATACTGGTGTTTACGGTTTGATTTTGGCGATGGCGATAGCTGCAGTTTTAGGCTTTGCTTTCCAAATGCTATTTGGTAAAAACAGTGTTGATGCACCTACAACCGAACAAACTGCTTTAGCGACGGCTACAAATGCAGGTACAGATGATGCTGCAGCAAACAATTCTGCAAGTTCCGCAAGTGTAAAACCAGAAGTTTCATATAATAAGGAAGAAAAATTGGTAGCTCCGTTAAATGGACAGGTTGTGCCATTAGACGAGGTTAAAGATGAAGTCTTCTCCAGTGGCTCAATGGGCAAAGGCGTTGCGATTGCACCACAAGAAGGCAAAGTATGTTCACCTCTTGATGGAGAAGTAGTGATGGTTTTCCCTACCGGCCACGCAATTGGTCTTAAATCTAATAATGGAGCAGAAGTAATGATTCATATTGGTATGGATACTGTTGAGCTTGATGGCAAAGGCTTTACTACTTTAGTTAAAAAAGGTCAGAGTATCAAAAAAGGTGAGCCTCTTATTAATTTTGACCTTGAAGCTATTAAAAAAGCTGGCTTTGAAACTACAACACCAGTAATTATTACTAATTCTAATAATTACCATGAAGTTAATGTAGTTGCGAATGGTAAAATAACCATTGGGGATGCATTATTAGACTTGAAATAACGAAAGGAGACAATAATGACCACAAATAATTTTCCTAAAGGATTTTTATGGGGCGGTGCTACTGCCGCCAATCAATTAGAGGGTGCTTACCAAGAGGGAGGTAAAGGTTTATCTTTACCAGATGTTATGCCTGGTGGTAAGGACCGAATGAAAATCATTGCTTCACCTGATTTTGATTTTAAGATTAATTCAGATTACGTTTATCCTAACCACATTGGTATTGATCACTATCACCATTATAAAGAAGACATTGCACTTTTTGCTGAAATGGGCTTTAAGTGCTACCGCTTTTCAATTGCCTGGTCCAGAATTTTTCCTAATGGGGATGAAGAAACTCCTAATGAAGAGGGACTTAAGTTTTATGACTCACTAATTGATGAATGCTTAAAGCATGATATTGAGCCTGTAATTACTATTTCTCACTATGAATTACCTCTTCACTTAATTACTGAATATGGGAGCTGGAAGAATAAGAAGTTAATTGACTTCTATGAGCGTTTTGCCCGCACCGTTTTAACTCGCTACCAAGACAAGGTTAAATATTGGATGACTTTCAACGAAATTAACAGTGCCGCTCACTTTCCAATTATGAGTCAAGGCTTAACGACAAGTAATGGCGCTGACGATAAGAAAAATATTTACCAGTCATGGCATAACCAATTTGTTGCTAGTGCAAAAGCTGTTAAAATTGGTCATGAACTTAATCCTGATATGAAAATTGGCTGCATGATTTTATATGCTACCACTTACAGCTATGATTCAAATCCTAAGAACCAATTGGCTACCTTGCAAGATAATCAGGCTAATAACTTCTTCTGTGCCGATGTTCAAGTAAGAGGACATTATCCTGCCTATACTAAGAGCTTGTTGGCTCGTCAAGGTGTGCAATTATCTGACATTGATTACACAGATGATGAATTGGCATTGCTAGCTCAATACCCAGTTGACTATATTGGCTTTAGCTACTACATGTCATCTGTAGTTGATGTTACTCATGAAAACCAAGAAACTGCTAACGGCAACTTAATGGGCGGCGTTAAGAACCCATTCTTAAAGAGCAGCGACTGGGGCTGGCAAATTGATCCCACAGGATTAAGAATTGCCTTAAACCAATTGTCCGATCGTTACCAAAAACCTGTTTTTGTTGTTGAAAACGGTCTGGGTGCAGTAGACAAACCTGACGCAAATCATTATGTGGCTGATGATTACCGGATTGACTACCTGCGTGAACACATCGAAGCTATTTCCCAGGCAATAGACGATGGCGTTGATGTTATGGGTTATACTCCTTGGGGTTGTATTGATTTGGTCAGTGCCTCAACTGGTGAAATGTCGAAACGTTACGGTTTTATCTATGTTGATGAAGATGATGAAGGCCACGGAACCTTTAAGCGTTACAAGAAAAAGTCTTTTGACTGGTACAAGAAGGTTATTTCCACTAACGGTGCTGATTTAGGGTAAATCTTGGCAAAGATAAGACTCGACTCATGTGAGCAAAATAAACAAGAAAAAGCGTGCTTTTAAGCACGCTTTTTTGCTATGTCAATTTCTATTGCAATTTTTTCAAAACATTGATTGCTATAAACTAATTAGTCATAGTTAGGCTGCATAGATTATATAAATCACCTTTTTGCTTCATTAATTCTTCATAAGAACCTTCTTCAGTAATAGTGCCGTCTTTCATAAAAATTATCGCATCATATTTTTGTAATAAGTTGGGATTCAATTTATGTGTTACCACAATTGATGTTAAATCCTTTATCTCTAAAATGGCATTTTCAATTGCAGTAGTATTTTTTTGATCTAAAGATGACGTTGCTTCATCCATTAGCAAGATAGGTGTTTTTCTAATTAATGCTCGCGCTATAGAAATTCTCTGCTTTTGGCCACCAGATAAATCTTTGCCATTTTCGCCAACATTCAGATCAACACCCTTAGAATTACCGTCTACTAACTTTCTTAAACCAGCTTTATTTATAGCATAATTCAGTTCTTTATCTGTAAAAGATTTGCCTAGCATTATATTATACGCAAGAGAATTATCGAAAATATAAACGTCCTGTTGGACAATATTTATTAGTTTATAAAGCGATGACAAATTAATGTTATTGATATTTACGTTATCTATACTGATGTTGCCATCCTTAGTCAATTTGTAATATCTCATTAGTAACTTTAATAATGTTGTCTTACCGCTGCCCGACATACCTACAAGCGCGTATTTTTTGCCTTTTTCTATTTGTAAATTGATGTGTGAAAGTACCCTCTTTCCCGTTTCACCATGCTGGGGATAGGAAAAACTAACGTTGGTCAATTTGATCTCATTTTCAAATCTGTTCAATTTCAAATAGTTGCTGTTATCTTTTACCGGATTATGCACTTTCTCCAGCAACTGATTCAGAGTTTTGCTGGCGGCTAAACCAGCCTTTTTGTTATTCATTTCCAGACCCAATTTGCTCAGTGGCATTACAATAAAATTAACTAATTGCACAATTGCTGTAACTCCACCAATACTGGTGTTTCCATTAATTACCATAAACATACCAAGGCCATATGCAACCAGAAAAACTAAATATCCAGAGAAATTCGAAATTGATACCGAAATATTATTAAGTTCTGATAGAGAAAACTCGCTATCAGCTCGTTTATCGTTACCGTTCTGAAATTCTTTGCTAATTTGCTTTTCAATATTAAAGCTTTTAATTACTAAAAAGCCTGAAAATGCGTCTTTTACCTTGGAGACATAGGCATTTTGTTGCGTCAAAGCCAGATTCTGTTTTGCCTGCATTTTTCCACCCAACAAACTCATAACAATAATTGGCACTAAACTTACTATTAGCACTGCTATTGACAGCTGCCAGTTAATCATAAACATCCCTATAATCGAGAAAAGCAATAATGACGAGTCAGACACAATACTAAAGAAAGATTTGATATATTTTTCCTCAATTGTCGAGACAGTATTTGTCATTGTTGCTAAAAAATCTCCGGTACTATTGTTGCTGAATTCATTTAGGTCACTTGCAATAATCTCATTAAAAATATGCCTGCGATATTTTTTACTAAAATTATTAACAAACCTATTTTTGGTTAGTTCACTGGTAAAAACAGCAGCTGCCAAAAATATACATACTAATAAACAAACAAATATTGCATTTTTTAATTCATAAACATTCCTGGCAATCCCTGAGTCAATTAATCTTTTTAACACCAAAGCAAGCAATAAGTTTATAAACGGATAAACTATTCCCGAAAAAAAGAGCGCAAGATAGTAATTTAACTTATCATATTTTTTGTAATTTTCCATTAATATAAACATCCTTTCTATTCTAAAAAACATAAGTAAAAGTATCTAATTATTTTAAATTCTTCTACGTCTTCTCACTATACGCTAAACATTTTATAATCGAAAGAACTATTTTAAAATAAAGTTATATTTTTTAAAATTATAAAATAATAGTTATTTTGATAGTTCTGCGTGAAAAATTATAGAAAGTTTTTTTTAAAATAGGCAGGTCAGGTTAGTATTAATTTGAAGGATATTAAGCATAGAAAAAAGTATTTCATTATAAATACAGAAAAAATAGTTTCTACGAATCACAAAGGATTGTTTATATTTTGTCTTAATGAGAACATCTGATCTGGAGTATTTAAACAGATACAGGAGGAAAATAATGAAGGGAAAAATTTATGCTAAGGCGCAACAGGTTGGCAAGACATTCATGTTGCCAATTTCGTTGCTTCCGATAGCGGGATTATTTCTAGGATTGGGTGCTTCTTTTACCGGTCCGACTTTTATAAAGTTGTATCACTTGGAAAGTATTTTATCGCCAGGGATGCCGTTAAATAGGTTTTTAAGCATTTTAAATGACTGTGGCTCTGTAGTCTTTGACAATCTAGGCTTGCTATTTGCTGTCTCTATAGCGTTGGGAATGGCAAAAAGTGAAAAAGGGGTCGCTGCGCTTTCTGCGGTTGTAGGCTACTTTTTAATGTACGCTTCCTTAACCAGTTCAATTAAAAATCTCAGAAATTTAAATCAGCTCAAACAAGTTAATGGCTTAATTACAAATGTGTTGGGTTTTAACAACACAATGAACCTGGGAGTATTCGGGGGAATTATTATTGGGTTGATAGTCGTATGGCTACATAATAAGTACTACAATATTAAACTGCCTGATGTAATTTCATTTTTTGGCGGGACCCACTTTCCGCCAATAGCCGCCGCGGTTTCTGGCGTAATAATAGGAATTTTGCTTTCATATATTTGGCCTTATTTTGCTGCTGGAATTTCTGCTTTGGGCTTCTTTATTGCTAAATCAGGAGTAGTTGGTTCCTTTCTATACGGATTAATCTACAGAATGTTGATACCCTTTGGTTTACACCACATTTTCTATTTGCCATTTTGGCAAACAGCGGTAGGTGGAACGGCTGTTGTTGCTGGTCATACCGTGCAAGGTGCCCAAAATATTGTCTTTGCACAATTAGCTGCCGGCGGGAAAATTTCGTATGAAGCTGCCAGATTCTTTTCATTTCAGTTCCCAGAAATGATTTTTGGCTTGCCAGCTGCTGCCCTTGCAATGTACTCTGTAGCTCGTAAAGATAAAAGGAGTGAAATTAAAGGACTTTTAGTATCCTCTGCGGTAACTTCCATTTTAACTGGAATTACCGAACCACTTGAATTTACTATTTTATTTGCTTCACCATTTTTGTATTTTGTCGTTCACTGTGTACTTTTTGCTTTTTCTGCAGTCTTTGTAACATTGCTAAAAGTAGGAGTAGGCTTTACCTTTTCCGGTGGCTTAATAGACTTTATTCTTTATGGTGTGTTACCCGGAAATGCCAGAACTAATTGGGTTCCAATCATCTTCTTAGGTATTGCTTATTTCGTTGTTTACTATTTCTTGTTTAGATTTGTAATTACTAAGTTTGATCTCAATACGCCTGGTCGTAAAGATGATACTACTTTAAAAACCAAGAAAGATTATGTTGATAATAAGAAATTTACTGCTCTAACTAAAGATGAGCAAGTAGCTTATGAAATAGTAGCAGCTCTAGGCGGAACTGATAATTTAGTGAATGTTGACAACTGTGCCACAAGGCTACGGGTGACAGTTAAAGACGGCAATTTAGTAGATAAAGAAACCTTAACCGCAACGGGAGCAGCCGGAACAGTAGTTAACGGTGCCTCTGTCCAAGTAATTTATGGCACTACTGTCGGCAACATTAAAACAAATGTAATGGATTTGATTAATAGTGGCAAAGCGCCAAAAACTGTTGCAAATTCAGTTAAGCCAGCAAATAGTTCGAAGTTAGATTCAGAGGATAAAAAAGTTCAAAAGTCAGTTGAAACGGGTCCGAGTCAAAAAATTGCACTTTTTGCACCTGCTGATGGACAGCTGGAATCATTGCAAACCTTAAATGATGGGGTCTTTTCCAAAGAGATGGTAGGTAAAGGCTTTGCGATCTTACCAGAAAATGACAGTATTTACGCTCCAATTGATGGCATTATAACAACAATTTTTCCGACTAAACATGCAATTGGTATGAAAGATAAAAATGGCATTGAGTATCTTTTGCATATGGGATTGGATACTGTTGAGCTTAAGGGCAAAGGCTTTAAGATTCTTTGCTCTGAAAAAGAACAAGTCCATCAGGGTGACAAGCTGGCAGAGATGAATTTAACAGAAATTAAATCTGCTGGAAAGGCAACTGATGTTATCTTTGTAGCTACTCTGTCTGACCGATTATTAGATGTCAAAGTTGCTGATAATGATAGAGTTACTGCTAATGATCAAGTAGCCGAGTTGTTTGTTAAAAAATAAACAGCTATAATGCCAGAATTATATGTTAAAACATATTGCTTCAGCCAATTGCTGCAAGTAAAAAAGCCAAGCTTTTCATTTAGAAAGCCTGGTTTTTGTTTTACTCAAAAATTAAATTGATGGCAAATTTGAAATAGGGTTTAGTTGCCAATTTGCTTACGCAATATTTATTCACATTTTATTTTTACTATCATAGATTCAACAAAAAATCGACTTTTTGTGGACAATACAATTGTGCATTGTCTACTTATGCAGGATCGTCTACTAACATTTTTTGCATATTTCAACAAAAAATTAAACAAGCTGTGCCTTTTTTATCTATGATGCCCATTTACCATTATGAAAATGATTAAATAAATTTTTATTCTCTTTAAGCAGCCAAACTATCTGTTGTCTATCATAAACAGCTACTCCATGATTATTAAGTATAGTGACAATTTCTATTAAATCTTTTGCTTGAATATTTCCTAATTCTAATTGAATAACCTTTTTATTCACAGTCAAATTTAGTTTAAAAAATCTGGGTTAAAATCAAGTGGACTGATTCGAACTTTTTTACGATATGTAATTTCAGCATTAGTGATATTCTCGAATAAATATGATTTTGTATATATTTTTTTGATATGTAACAGCTGCATAAGTTTCATTGCATCATTTGAACTATAACTCACTACAGTAATTCCATTTTTATCGATCAGCCAATATCCACTAAAACATGTTGGTAAAGTAATAAAAATTCCTGCCAAAATTGTGAATCCCAGTACCCACCATGGTTGATAGCCAAATCCAGTCATAAATAATGACACTAAAATGACTAAAATTATTCCTGTGATTACATGCAGAATGTTTACTTTATGTCCAACAGTCACACTTTTATTGGAGTTAGTAAATCCTGAATTATTTGAAGGATAGAGTTGTTGTCCTTCAATCATTTCTTCGTTTGACTTCATGATATTTACACTTTCACAACTTAGCAGTAACTGCTTTATTTTCATTTAATTATACTACGTCTTAGCTTTAGAAAACGCTTTTCTTGGCAGCAACGAAAAATTTTTGCTTTTTGTTGATCCCTAGACTATAGGAGTGTCTTAATCAAATTGATAATAAAAAGCTGGTTACCAGTGAATGCTGGAACCGGCTTCTATTTATACTAAATTGCCACCTGTCTTTTCTTGCACAATTTTTTGCAACTGCTTACTAAATTCAGTCATACCGATTAAGGCAAACTCTTCTATTTGCCTTGCGCAATTATCCAGATAAACCTGTTTAGGATCAAAATGATAGTTAATAATGTTCTCCAAAAATAATAGAACCATCTTATTAAAGAAGGTTAGTGGCTGGGTATGAATCTCATGGGATTTTTCTACCAATTGCTTTGCTTCCTGGTACTTGCTTTTTTCCAGACACATACTAATCATATTGATTAATATTCCCAACACTATAAATTGTATATCGTCATTATCACTATCTTTAAATTGCTGAAAAATTTTGTTAGTAATGATCATGTCGCTGTCAAAATCATAAAAAACCATGCAGTTCAGGAAAATTTTGATAGTTTTCCAGTCGAAATTCTCTTCATTAAAGAATTTATTTTTAAGTTGCTGAATTTCTGCAGCACTCAATTTTTCTCTATTACCATCTATAATAGCTAAGATTGAGTTCACACTTAGCATTAAATCATTTTTACTGGTAAGCTCGCTACCCGCAATGGCCTGCTTAATTTCTTTTAGGCGCTTGGTATCAAAATTATAATAAGCGTCCGTCATTTGGGCAACAATCCTCTTTTTGAGATTATCTTCACTTTCAGACTGGTAATCAAGTTGTTTAAAAAAATCAGCAATTTTAACGTGATTTTGCCGTAATAATTCAATTAGGTCTGCCGCTGAAATGCGCGTCAGATCTTTTTCTACTTTGGAGTAAAAAGAAGGGCTGATAACGTCGCCAATCCATGCGCGTTGAGTTTTGCCAGCTTCTAAACGGTATTGTCTAAGTAATGCACCGATAGTCATAATTTAACCTCATTAAATTTTTTTGTTTCATATATGACACTTTTCTTTTCTCAATTTTAGCTTAAGTACAATTGAAAATAAAGAAAGCTAAAAAGGAGAAAAAATTATGACTATCTTTTTTAAAAATAAAGAATATCGCAAGTTTTCAATTGCCAGTATTTTATCCAGTGCTGGAGATATTTTATTCTATTTAGCGTTGATGACTTACGCTAGTCGGCTCAAAAACTATTCGCTGGCCTTATCATTAATTGCTATTTCGGAGTCAGTTCCCCGGCTGTTTTCCAGTGTTGGTGGCTATCTAGCTGACAGGACGCAGAACAAATTTCAAAAAATAGTCTGGATGGCCATGATCAGAGGTGCGCTTTATTTACTGGTTGGTTTTCTTTTTAGCCAGAATATTGCGGGTTGGAATCTGGTAATTATGGTGATTATCATCAACTTTATTTCTGATACGGCCGGAACTTATTCTGGCGGACTGACCACACCACTAATTATTAGTCTGGTTAAAAAGGATGAGATTGCTGAAGCTGAAGGTTTTACTAGCGGTGTTTCGCAAGTAATCACTTTGATTAGTCAGTTTGTTGGATCAGGACTTTTGTTATTCATGTCATATTCTGCGCTGGCTGTAATTAACGGCCTGACTTTCGTTGTGGCAGGGTTGATCTATTGCAATATTGCCAAGAGTAAACGAAAAAAGGGCATTTCAACTGTCACACAAGAAGTCGATGATCGTGGCTTTTGGTCCACCTTGGCCTTAGCATTAAAGCAAGTTAAAAAGGCTAGTGGCTTAATTACTACCGTACTGGTAATCGCCATTTTAAACGGCGTTCTCAGCACGATAGAGCCTCTGATTTCTATTGTAATTGCGGGCAATCGTCAGGTGATGGTCATTGGAACCTATAGTTTTACAATTGCATTAATCGGCGCTATGGCAGGAATAGGCGCTGCCTTAGGCAGCATTTTTGGTACTAATCTATTTAAAAATGTTAGCCTTTATATCATCATTATGTTTGCTAATATTGCTGGAGCAAGTGTCATAATTTCTATTTTAAGTAAACAAATTTGGTTCTGTTTAATAACTTATTGTATCCTAGGCTTCTTTGCAGGAACTGCTACTCCAAAATTAACCCAATGGATGGTAGGTGCAGTTGATCGTAAGATTTTGTCGTCCTCTGTTGGTCTGATTAATACGATTTTATTAATTGCCAGTCCCTTAATGACAACTGCTTTTACTACCTTATCGGCTGTGACAAGCGTCATCTATTCTCTTTGGGGCCTGTTTATTGTCAGTATTCTGCTCTTTGTAATTACCTTATTGGTGATGAGAAAATCTGCACAAAAAGGAAAATAAACAGCCCATTTAGCTGGTAAATTTGCAGTATCTGATTTTTGCCGTCATTCTTTTCTATCAAGTATATAAAAACTGTCAAGATAATGATGTAAATCCCCAAATAAGGATACTTTGCTGGTTGTAAGTTAGCTCTTATTTATTGGAACTTTTTCTCAAACTGAAAAAGATGATCAGAATAAAGTTAATTAGTAGGGTGAAACCTGTAGTCCAGAAAACTGTAGCGTAGTTGAACAGACCGGAGATAGTAGAACCCATTAGTGAACCAAACACGGAACCAACTGCTTGGAAAGACTGATTGTAACTAAAGATGCGACCAAAACTTTCGGCCGGAGTGTTCAATGTCAAAACAGTCTGTGCTGCCGGTAACATTGCAGCACTGGCAATTCCCAGTAGAAAACGCAATCCTGCCAGCACCCAAGGTGAGTGTGTTAAAGCCATAGGTACGAAGAGAATCGCACCTACTATTAAACCTAAGCGTAATATTTTTAGTGGTCCAATTTCATCCATTTTATGTCCGATTTTGGAAGCAGCCAGCAGTGTTCCGAGACCTGGGGTTGCGGCTACGATCCCCGCTACAAAGGCAATATTCTTGCTATTAGGCATCATCGATTTGACATACAAAGAAACAATTGGATCAATTGACATGTTAGCGGCCTGCACTAACAGGGTGGTTATGAACATGACTACAATCAGTTTAACGCTTGGTAGAGAGTGCATGATTTCTTTCATAGGCTTCATTTCTTCACGAGAAATTGGGGTGAAGTTTTCATGAACTAAGAATGTCGACCCTAAGAAGACGAGCACCATCAAAAAGCCGGTGATGAAGAATGGGATCCGGTAGCCCCAGACGCCACCAAGCCAATTACCGAAGAAGTTTGACAAAACACCACCTAAAAGTGGTCCAACTAAGTTTCCAGCTGTACCGGCAGTCATCATTTGACTCATTACCCAGCCACTTTTTCTGTGGGGTGTTTCTCCTGCGATCAAGGCAGTAGCATTGTTAATGTAGCCGGAAAAAGCACCCTGAATAAAACGCATGACAATTATGTAAATAGCATTAGGGGCAAAACCTGTAGCAGTAATAGTTAAAGCCATGACCCCAGATGCCCGCATGCACATTAATTTACGACCCTTGCGGTCAGCCAAGTTGCCCCAATAAGGTGAAACAATTGCCTGAGCAATAAATGTCATGGCAAATGCAAGACCGGAATACATACTAATCTGCAACTTGCTGTAGTGACCCAGATCAGCGATAAATAGTGAGATAAAGGGCATTGTCATGGAATAGCCCATGCCTGTGATGAAGCAGCCTAGCCATAAAGTGACAAAAGCTTTATGCCAGCCAGCCGGAAATTTTTCGGAAACTGTCAAAACGTCCTCGCTTTCTTTTTTAATGTTTTTCTAAAAAATATGATATCTTTTCTATTTTAGCACAATAAATTTGCTAAGAATTTGCTAAATAGATGATATTTTCATATTAAACATGTTAGGATATTATTTCTGAAAGGAAGGGATGTTGGTATGGGAAGAGATTCGCACTTAACTAGGCAGGAATACCGCCAAAAATCCCAGTCGCACACAAACAAGGTGCCAAAGGCAACGATTAGAGAAAATAATACTTCTCAAACTCGTGCTGACTACCGCCATTTAAAGTTAAATTTCTGGGATATTTTTGCAGATCGGCCATACATTGCGGTGGCAATAGTTGTTTTGGCTATTTTCTTAGTTATGGCCAAACTCTGGTGGCTTCTTGCTGCACTGGCAATTGTGGTCGCAATTGGCATCTTTGTGATTGGTCGCAGTCATCATCCTAACCGGGTACTTAGTCTCGAATTTAAAATGAAGTCATCTCGGAAATTAAGCATGTTACGAGCTTTGCAATTTGGTGGCTCGATTATTATGTTTCTGGCTACATATATGAAGAAAGTGGTAACAGTTAATTTTTCCACAGCTGGTTCGACTGATGGCTTGCAAGTCGTTCAGGGCATCCTGTCTAATCGTGGCGGAGTCTATGGTCAACAGGGATCATACTTCTTGAGTTTATTAAATACCCTAACTGGTGGACAGCTGTGGGGTAAATATCGTTATGCGGCTAACAGTGCCCAAATGATGAGCAGTGGTGCAGGTCGTTTAATTATTATGTGGGTTTTGCTTTTAATGATTGCACCAGCATTTTGCGTTTTAGCACAATTTTTTCGGGAACCATATTCGCGCAATACGGCCTTGGTAGCTTCAATCATAGCTACTGTCAGCTTTGTTTTAACTCCTCGCTTATTAAGTAAGTGGATTGTAGAATACGCTGTCGAAAATCGTATGGCCAGCAGTCAAGCTCAGGCTGCCATTAGTGTCGGACCTATGGCCTATGTGGCAATGCTCTGCGCAATTTTAGTTTTAGTTATTTCAGTTTACCGGGTAATTAAAAAGGACAGATTCGTTTAAAAACCAGAAAAAGTTTTAAATTAAAAACCAGCTTTGTTTTCTATAAGCTGGTTTTTTTTAATTTTAAAAACTGCTTTGAAAAAGCAGTTTATTATATTTTGCATAGCAAATTTATTTTTACTTAATATTGTAAAAGTATAGGTTTGTCTTTAAAATCAAGTTAAACAGTAAATAATAAAATATCATCTGTTTAAAAAATTTTTTTACTTAAATTGTAAACAGGAGGGGATTATTTATGCTTAATGATATTGTTTTGATTTTACTAATAGTTGATGCTATTTACTTAATATATCTAGTTTGCGTCAGATTAACACACAAAACACCGCAGAATTCTAAAATTATCCAATTTTATCAGCACCAACATTTACGGTGGACTAAAGTTAAGTACTTCTTCCTTGTAATTCCTATTGTTTTATTTCTTCTACCATATGATAATAGCTGGAATAATTATGTAACATCCTTGTTTGTGCGCATTATTGGAATTGTTTTGTGGACGCTGATATTTGTGATTGGTGACTTTCTCGATGGGAAAATGTATCACTGGTTTTTCAAAAAATAATACGGATAAGTAAAAAAACATAAGCACCTCAGGTTAAACCTGAGGTGCTTTTAAAGTGAAACTATTTTTATTTTTTGAGTGACTAGAATTAAGCAACACTTTGATAAAAATTAGTGCTTATCTAAAATTTGATATGCTTTAGATAGCAAGTTATCCAAATCTTTATCACTAACATGTCCAACAATTTTACCGTGTCGACCAAAAAATCATAATTAGATATTTGAAAAGTAACTACACTACCAGATATCCCACTGCTGATATCAGCAAAAGAATAGTATAGACCACGATTATCTTTTTTAAGATCATGCGTAAGAGGCATGCAGATAACGAGTCCTGTTTTTTGATTATATGCATTATTTAATGTAACTATCGCTGGTCTTTGAATAATGCCAGATTGGGGATTATGGCTGCCTTCTTCTCGTCCTGCATGTGGTTCAGCATCTATCCGAATAATGTCTCTTGATTAGATGCTACATTTTCCTTACCAACCTGCATAGTATCAGGGTTACCTACTTGTTCAATTTCTTTTTTAAAGTCAATATCGTCATATTCTCCATTAAACCAAGGATTAGAGTCAATAGCCATATAGATTAAAGTGCTATTATCTTCCTGAATCAATTCAATCGTTGTCCAGGTTTAACTCCAGCCTTACTCGGGGCCGTGAGTGCTATAGAATTACCAACTTTTCTAGTAACAAAGTTATCCAGTTTCTTTTTCATTAATATTAGCTCCCTAATTTATGTTAGTACAAGTATACACCGCACCCGATGAGATTTCGATTATGTCTCTCCAAAATTTAGGTGATCTTGATTTTAAGCAGCAATATAGTCTTAATAGCGACTTAGCACATTTAATATAATATTTTCAATGCGATAATGCCTTAAGACTAAAAATATATAGATAAATCATAAGCCAAAAGCTTAATTAAATGTCTAATATAATTTTTAAATAAAAGAGCCCCAAGTTTAGGACAACTTTTGGAGGCTCAGTATATATTAGCTTTGTGTTTATATTTATTTACCTTTTTGCTCTGAAAAAGATAATTTCTCTTGCAGCAATGATCGGACCGGATGATTGATAGATAGTCAAATGCACTTTTTTTGCACGGACATCTCGCAGACCAACCACCTTGTTTTTCGTGTCAGCTTTCCACTGCAAGTGGTCTGCATAGGTAGTATATTGCTCGCCATCCGTTGAAACAGCGATTGATATTGCAAGAGGATCACCATTATGATCAATATTTCGTGGCACATAGACCATTCTGCTTAATTTCTCAACTTTTTCAAAAGTAAAGGTTAGTTCCAGTGGTTGTTCAGGTGAAATTGATTGATCCGTTTGCCATTCGCTTGCCAGTTTAAGATCAGTTAAATAAGACAGGGGATGATTTTCTTTGCTGGTATAGTTGCTAGTCACCTCAATGTTTTCAATAGCATAATCTTTAGCAGCATGCTTGGTAATAACGCCGAAAAGATCAGACCATTCAGAAACTTTATTTCCTATTACATACCTCATTCTAATGATATAGCGAGTATTAGGAGTTAATTCGTGAAAAGTGAAATTTTTGCCGGTAATGCCCACATAAAGGAGATTATTAACTTCTATCTGAACTGCACTTTCATGAGGCCAGGCAAGCTCGAACGAATGAGCTGAAATTTTGCTTGAATCAACTGCCGGCAATTTAGGTGAAGGCAATACGCCACTGGTAATTTCATGTACTAAAACTTTCTTGCCATAATTAAAATTGTGCACTGTAATTTCGATTTTAGTTGTGGTAATGTCTCGACTTGCTAATTTTATTTGCAGGGCAGTTTGCGTATTCTTGTGATATTGTTTAAATTCATCCAAGCCATAATTAGTATTGTAAAAAATGCCTTCGCGAGCATGATTGAAAGCGTCAAGCGATCCGTATTCTTCCACTGGGACAACTTGATCGTTAATTTTAATAGTGATGCGATCAGGGTAAGAATCACACATAATAGTCAACTTAGTAGGCTGTTCAACATCTTGGTTTTCCCAGTTGCCTTCAACTGGTGGAATAGTTACCAGCAACGTTTCATTTTCAGTTTCATTGAAAATTTTTGTGGTAGAATTGTTGGATTCAGCGGCTTGAGAGTTATCGTTGTAAATAACTGCCTCACTTTGATCTTGTGGGTAAAGCAGAAAATCACGATTGCCCCAGTCAAAAGTACTGCCTCCGCGAACAAAGACTGGTAAATGCCATAATGGAAAAGATAAATTGTTGTAGACCTTGCCACCGGCGTATTTTTTACCTGTAAAAAGATCAATCCACATTGTCTTCTTCCCGGGTAAATACAGATTATCTTTGCGTGAATCTCCGTTTTCATCTTCGCGGCCATTAGTAATTGGTGCAATTAACAAATCGGAGCCTAACATGAATTCATTGCCAAACTGTGCTGTGTAATTAGCCAGCTCGTTTGGAAAGTCACTAAAAAGGGGACGCATGATTAACGCGCCATTTTTTGCCTGTTCATTTAGTGTATATAGGTAGTTAGTCAAATGCTGGCGTAATTTGAGGTAAGCCAAATTAATGTCGGTTATTTTCCTATTATAAGCAAACGGGTTTTTACTGAAGTTGCCCTGATCATCGAAGTTAAAGAGCAGTGGGGTAAAACATTTCCATTCAAAATCACGGACATTGATTTGTGCATTGCCACCGCCTTGCAGTCCATCAACTGCTGCACCAACTAAAGGCTGACCTGAAAGATTTGCTCCGAGCATACCAGCTACTTGTGTAGCAACATTGCCCCAGTTGCCGCCAACATCTCCAAAGATCAAAGCAGCGTTTTTTTGCATGCCGGTACTGCCGCTATCAGCAAGCACTAGTGAACGCTTTGTTTGTGATTCGTTTTGAAGCTGTGCTTTATCTTTAGTCGCTATTTCGTTAGTAGTAAAAGTAAAAGCAGTTTTTTCCGGTAATTCGACTTCGCTTTGGTGCCAAAATCCGGGATGAACGTCTTGGTTTAACGCATATTCATTAAAGAAACTGAGAGCTTGTTGGTTGTTGACTTGAACACCATAATTGGGCACAAACCAGCTCAAAGGAAAATGCATGGCATGATAGCGATCAATTAGTGCCCGCGCGGAAAACTGGTAGTTTTCTTCGCCGTTAAGTGAAGCTTTGCCCGATGCGGCTTTTTCATCTTTTGTACGAGTATAATAATTATTGCCAATTTTACTGGCATTGCGTTTCTTAGCTTGACTTGGTTGCCACAAAGTTGTGCAGAAATTGCCAATATGACCCAGGCCTAAGGCGTATTTGGGCAATAACATTGGTTTGCCCGTTAAAGTATAATAGTGCTGTAAAATTTCCTGAGGATTAGTACCAAGAAGGTAAAATGCATCAAAGACTGCATCTTGGTGGGTGAGAATAGTAACTCCTCTCTTGGTTTTGCCAAAATCATAAGTTCCTGTTGCAGTAGTGTTTCTTAATTCGCCATAACCAGCATTCGACCAGAAAAAAGGGACAGGCATAATGACGCCACCTTTACCGGTTATTTGGTCATGCTTAATTGCGATTTTGTGTCCTCTGTGACTAAAGTAGCCGTTTTGCAAGCCACCACCATAAAAAAATTCATTTTTATTTTCTGTTAAAAACTCACGGGTTCTGGTAGAACTAAGTTCAAGTGGTTGAGATTGGTGCATCCTGTTATGGTGCAATGATTCATCAAAAATACTTATAACAGCTGGATTTTGCCCAAAAATAATTTGGTAATTGCCAGTATGGATAATTAAGGAATCATTGGTGGCTCTGACCTGCGACTTTGCGAAGGCAGAGTTATCAAACTGGGTTAATTGAATAGTTTCCGTTCGATTTTCAGTAAAATTTTGCTCTGGATCAATTAAAAGACGAAAAATGCCGGCAGCTAAGACATAAAAGCGCGCAATTTCGCCCGTGGCAAAATGTAATTCGTAATAGTGGTCACACTTGCTGGCACCAGTAAGTGCTCCTAGTTGATGTTGATTTGTTTGCGTATTTTGAATCATATTTCTTGTTTCCTAATTAGTTACCTACACCACTATTATAACTAAAAAATAAAAAGTTTCTGTACTATTTGAAATTGAACTGGTAAATACCAGTTGATTAAGCTAAAATTAAGCTATAAATACGAGTTTTATTTTAAAAAGAAAGGCAAAAATATTATGACTTATTATATTCATGCAGATAAATTCTTTCTTGAAAATGTGACAGAACAAGGTGGTTACTTAGAAGTTCAAGATGACGGCAAATTTGGCTTTTACTATACTGAAGATCAAAAACCTGAAGGCAAAATAGTAGACTATAAAGGCAAATGGATTGCACCAGGACTGGTTGACACACATGTACATGGTTCACTAAAAGAAGACGTGATGAAAAGTGATTGGGCAGGAATAAACCGCCTGTCAGAAGGCTTTTTACGGTCTGGCGTTACCAGCTGGCTGCCAACGACTTATACTGCCGGTGCAGATACATTAAGCAAAATTTGCCAGATGTTTGGCGCCCATAAAGGTGAAGAAACTGGTGCTAAAATTCAAGGGTTGCATTTTGAAGGACCATACTTTACTGCAGAACATGCTGGTGCAGAAAACCCTAAATATTTGATTGATCCTGATATTAATCAATTTAATGAGTGGCGTGAAGAATCTAAAGGGCTGCTGAATAAAATATCTCTTGCGCCTGAGAGAAAAGGTGCCCGGGAATTTATCCGTGCTGCTGTTAAAGAGGGTGTAGTTGTTTCTTTGGGGCACTCGAGTGCTGACTTTGAAGAAGCTAAAGCCGGTGTTGAAGCTGGTGCAACAATGTTTACTCATACTTTTAACGGAATGCCTGATCCTTCACACCATGATACATCAATTTCTAACGCTGCGATGGCTCTGCATAATGTTACAGATGAATTAATCTGTGACGGTCACCATGTTCAAAAAGAAATGGTGCGGGCATTGGTTCAGCTTAAAGGTGCCGAACACATTTGTTTAATCACAGATTGTATGGAAGCTGGCATGATGCCTGACGGTGATTATATGTTAGGTGAATTGCCTGTTTATGTTAAAGAGGGCATGGCTCGTTTGAAAGGTGGCAATAATTTAGCCGGCAGTATTTTGCAATTAAAGACTGCGGTCAAGAATGTTGTTGACTGGAACGTTGCTACTCCTGAAGAAGCTGTTATGATGGCTTCTTATGTTCCGGCTAAGAGTGCGCACGTACTCGATAAATGTGGTTCAATTGCACCTGATAAGGACGCAGATTTCTTAGTATTAAACCCAGACATGACTTTAAGTGAAACTTACTTAAATGGTGAGTCACGCTACCAGGCATAAAGCAGCTTATTAATTATTATATAGAATAAAAAACCAATTCATTAATGATGTGAACCCTAAAATTAGGACAAATTTGGGGGTCATATCAAACTTGAACTGGTTTTTTTATTTGCACAATTTTTAATAAAAACTATATTTAAGCACATATTATATACTATATGCTGTTAATATAAGCTTAATTTATTGCACTTTTTACATGCTGGTTATAGTCTAATCATATAGTACGTGCTAATAATAATTAAATAGACGGAGAGTGAAAAAATGGCTAAAACAGGACAAGATAGGTTGAATGACCCATTTTTAAACAAAGGTACTGCTTTTACAGAAGAGCAGCGAGAAAAGTATCAGCTGGCAGGGATGTTACCTCCTAAGGTGCAGTCATTAGAAGAGCAGGCGCGAGAAGTTTACCTGCAGTATCAAGAAAAATCAACTAATTTGGAAAAGCGCATTTTTTTGATGACTGTTTTTAATACTAATAGAGTGCTGTTTTTTAAGGTCTTCAGCGAGCATGTTACCGAATTTATGCCGATTGTGTATGACCCGACGATAGCTGAGACTATCGAAAATTACAGTCATTTGTTTGTAAATCCGCAATATGCAGCATTTTTGTCAATTAATGAACCTGATCAAATCGAAGATAGTTTGAAAAATGCCGCTGATGGCCGTGAAATAAAACTAATAGTGGTTACTGACGGTGAAGAAATTTTAGGAATTGGTGACTGGGGTACACAGGGAGTTGATATTTCTGTTGGCAAGTTGATGGTTTATACTGCTGCAGCTGGTGTTGACCCGGCGTGTGTATTGCCAGTAGTGCTAGATGTTGGCACTAATAATGACAAATTACTTAATGATTCGCTCTACTTAGGCAACCATCAGCGTCGCGTAAATGGTGAACCATATTATCAATTTGTTGATCGCTTTGTGCAAACTGTAGAAAAATTATTTCCGGGACTATATTTACATTTTGAAGATTTTGGCCGAGATAATGCTGATAATATTTTAAAACATTATCGTGATCATATTTTAACCTTTAATGATGATATTCAAGGCACCGGTGTCATTGTTTTGGCCGGAATTCTCGGAGCATTGAAGATTAGTGGTCAGAAATTAACAGACCAAAAGTATGTCTGTTTTGGTGCCGGAACAGCTGGTACAGGAATCGTTGAGCAAGTCTATGCCGAGATGTTGCAAGCAGGCCTACAACCTGAAGAAGCGCGCAGGCATTTTTACTTGGTAGATAAACAAGGTCTGCTTTTTGAAGATACGCCTGAACTAACACCTGCTCAGAAACCATTTGTCAGAAAACGTTCTGAATTTAGCAATGCTGACCAGCTTAAAGATTTAAAGAATGTTGTACAAGCAGTTCATCCTGATATTTTAGTGGGAACTTCAACTCGTTCAGGTGCTTTCACCCAGGATATTGTGACAGAAATGGCAACTCATACCGAGCGGCCAATTATTTTCCCATTGTCAAACCCAACTCAATTAGCGGAGGCAAAAGCAGAAGATTTAATTCATTGGACTAAAGGCAAGGCTTTAGTAGCTACCGGTATTCCTGCTGATCCAGTTGATTATGAGGGCACTAAGTATGAAATCGGACAAGCCAACAATGCTTTGGTCTATCCGGGACTTGGTCTTGGCGCTCTGGCAGTTAATGCTAAGATTTTAAGTGATGAAATGATTAGTGTAGCGGCCCACTCACTTGGCGGCATTGTTGATTCAAGTAAACCAGGCGCAGCGGTTTTGCCACCAGTTGAAAAACTAAATGTCTTTTCTCAAACTGTAGCAAAAGCTGTGGCTAACAAGGCAATTGCCGATCACCTCAATCAAAATGATTTTCAAGATGGTGACAAGGCAGTGGCTGCACTTCGCTGGGCGCCTGAATATAAAGATGAGCAGGAGTGAGAATAAATGCAAGCCTTTATTACTTCATTAACTAGCGTTGTTGAACTGTTGCTTGTAATTGCTTTAGGGTATTGGCTGCGAACCAGTGGCAAACTGGGCGATCAGTTTAAAGGCAATATTTCCTATTTAATTATGAATATTGCTTTACCAGCTTCAATTTTTGTTTCCGTCTTAAAATATTTAAACAGGCAAAAATTATTTGGCTTAACAGGTGGTCTGATCTATGCCATTATCTGTTTTGCTTTAAGTTATTTGTTCGCATGGATATTATGTAAGCTTCTGCGGATCCGCAAAGGCCGCCGAGGTACTTTTATTAACGCCATTACTAATGCCAATACCATTTTTATTGGATTGCCATTAAATATTGCCTTATTTGGACAAAAAAGTATGCCGTACTTTTTAATTTATTATGTGTTAAATACGGTTTCTACTTGGGCAATTGGTGTCTTCTTCATTTCTAGCGATGACCCAACTGAACAAAAAGGAAAACAACAAAAATTCAACTGGAAAAAATTGTTGCCAGCACCATTAGTTGGTTTTCTAATTGCCTTAATTTGCTTATTAGTTGAAGTACCAATTCCTAGTTGGATTACGGCTGTGTTAAGTATGGTTGGCGGCATCGTCACACCAATGTCACTGATCTATATTGGAATTATATTGGCAGATGCCGGTTTGAAGTCAATCCACCTTGACCGCGATACCATTTGGGCATTGCTTGGCCGCTTTATCTTAGTACCGGCTTTAATGATGATTTTAATTGTTGTTGGTGCAAATTGGCTGCCATCCTTGACAGGTCTAGCTAAACAAACCTTAGTTGTGCAATCAGCTACTCCTGCTTTGGCAGTTTTGCCAATATTAGTGGGTGAATCGCACGGGGATGTGCAATACGCTACAAACGTTGTGACTACTTCAACAGTTTTATTCGTAATAGTTGTTCCATTGGTTTTGGAAATCACGCAAATGCTAATATAATTAATAAAAATTCATGTTATAAAAACCCGTCTTTGATCATGTAGATAAGGCGGGTTTTTGTTTGGAAAATATTTTAAATTAAAGTGCTATATTATTAAGTTGTTAATCCAACTTTTTACCAAATCTTTTCTGCATTTTATTGCTGGTATAGCCCAGTTTTTCGTAAAATTTATGAGCACCTAAACGTGATTCTCCTGAATTTAACCTAATTTCTTTCATGCCTAAATTTTTAGCCTGTTTTTCCAAAGTATGCATAAGTTGACTGCCAATGCCTTTCTTTTGCACAGAAGAATCTACTGCTAAAGCCAAAACGTTGAACATGGGGTCAAAATAGGTTTCTTCAAAAACTTCTGCATGCAAATAACCTTCAACTTTTTTGGTACTATCATCTTCAAAGACCCAGAGATAATGATGCGCAGGATCATTTAGCAGCCTTTTAATGTTGGCAGCCGTTTTTTCTATAGGATAATCATAACCTAGTTCAATTTGATTGATTTTTTGAATAGCTGAACTGTCAGTAACTTCACATTTTCTAATCATGAAAATTCCTTTCTTATATTTATTGCTTTATGAGTTAAAGTTATTTTAGCGCTCTCAATAATAGATAGGAAGCTCTTTTGTATGTCTAGATATAATAAAAACACTATTAAAGTGGTACTGCCAAATTTAATAGTGTTTTTTTAATTCTATACAAGTGGTAATATTGGCGTAAGCTATTTCATTTTTGACTAGTGCAAGTGTAAACAAATAAGGAGAGAACAATTGCATTCTAAAGCGGTAGACTCAAAGGCATCTCTTGTAAATTTATTTTGGGATCAATTTTTATTTTTGTGGCAACTAATAAAATTACGCTTTCTTTTTTGGTTAGGCTTAATAAGCTTTGTAATACTGATGTTGAAATTAATGCCGAATTTTGCTATAGTTCCTATTTTTTTCATGGGTGTTGATTTTAACGCTGTTAAATCACGCCAAGTTATTTTGCCTGTTTTTTGGTTTGTTTATTTTGTAGTGCCGCTATTGATAGTCTTAAGCGGTATTAAACAATTGTGGCAAGTAAGAGGAATGCAATTGCGAGGGCTGAGATACTCACCATTAAGTTTCGCTGTAGTTAACATTGGGTTAATGGGATTGATCACCCTCATTTATGTGGCACTAACAGAAGGAATTATGGCTTTAGTGACTGATTTTTCCTGGCTAAAAAATTTTAAACTATTACAATTTAACGGATTATCAGCTTTATTAGTACTGGTCATTAATAATTTTTTAGGAATATTTCTGTTGTTGATAATTCAGGCCACTATCGGTCGCTTCAATGCTCCACTGGGCATAATTATTCCTTTTAGTTGGCTTATAATGACTGTTTACACCACTTGGAAATATAATCCGCTCAATAGTTTAATGTTGTTGCGGGTCAATAATAACAATTTTCTGTTGTTATTAGCTACAACCCTATTAATGCTAATTGTCTATTTAATTACTGACCGTTATAGTGAACCGGATTATTAAAAGTCTAATTCTACTATTTTTAATAATACTAAAATGGTACTATGAATGTATAGAATTAAACGATAATGAAAAAATAAGAAACAAAACTGGCTATTTATAATAGTCAAATTAAATCATCAATATTGCTGCGGCTACCCTCACTCTTAAAAAGAAGGTCTTTATGAAACGTCTGTTTTGGAATCAATTACTATATTTATGGCAAATAATTCGCTTCCGTTTTATTTGCTGGCTAAGTTTGATCTGCTTTTCAATTATTTTTCTCAGTACGCAGCTAATTAACAGTCCGCATACTTCTATATTTAATTTTTTCTTTGCCGATACCAGTCAAGGCGCATCTTTTAATTTTATTTTGTGGCTGGTCTATTTCTTAATACCACTGTTTATTGTGCTAAATAGCTTTAAACTGCTTTGGCAAACTACCATTATGCACCTAAGAGGATTACAAATTCCACCGAAAAATTTTACTGTTGTCACTATGTTATTAATGGGAGTAATAGCTTTTGCCTATGTGTTTGTTACACTTTTAGTTATGTTGCTTGTTACGGCTTTATTTAAATTGCCCTCTTTGTCTTTTTTTGATTTAACTGACTGGCAGGCGATCCCACTACTTTTCATAAACAATTTTTTGGGAATATATCTGACGCTTCTTTTGCAAGGTACAATTGGAAAGTTTAATTCGGCATTGGGTCTGATTATTCCAGCTTCACTTTTGATAATGACATCTCTTTTAAAGTGGCAATTAAATCCTTTGAATTTCTTGATAATTTTGAGATTTAATTTCCCTGGCTTTTTATTATTATTGCTGGCAACTTTGATTATGGTGATTGTTTATGGGATTATTGACCATTTCTTTAGTGTAGAGTAAGGAGCAAAAAATGAGTTTTATTGAATTAAATGAAGTAGGAAAAATAGTGAAAAGACGGCCACTATTGCATGATGTTAGTGCAGATATTCCAGAAGGCAGTATCACTGTTTTAGAAGGAATAAATGGTTCTGGTAAAACGTTAATCTTAAAAGCAATTTTAGGTTTAATAAATACCAGTGGGGAAGTCATAGTTAATGGTAAGAAGATGAAGGTCCAAGAGCCTTATCCAATTAAAGCGGGAATTTTAATTGAAAATCCCAGTTTAATAGAAGAATTTACTGCTTATAAAAACTTAGATTTGCTGGCAAAATTAGATCCGGATATTCAAGAAAAGCAGATTAATGATTTATTGGCATACTTTGATTTAACCAGGTTTCCTAAACAAAAAGTTAAGAAATTTTCACTGGGGATGAAGCAGAAATTAGGAATTGCGCAGGCTTTTCTTGGAGCCTATCCGTTAATTGTTTTGGATGAACCCACCAATGCGCTGGATCATGAAAGTATTGGTAAATTAATCAGATTGATTGATGGGTATAACCATAAAGGTTCAACCTTTATTATTGCTTCGCATGATCATGAATTTGTAAACAAAGTCGCCACGCAAAAGCTATATGTACAAGAAGGAACAATAAATTATGAAAAATAAAAAATTATTATGGAGCTTCTTCATTGTGATAATAATTGTAGTTGGCTGCGTGGGCTTTTATCGCTACCGCCAGGTAAACGCCCATCCTCAGCAGTATGGTGTGACTAAAGAACAGCTTTTTCACAAAAATGAATTGGTAAAAGCCTATCATGTTAACTTTATTGTTCATGAAGCTGCAGTTAAGAAAAGTAAGGATTTTGTACAAGCCAAAGTCAAATTTAATATACGTCAAACTGGCCAGCCATTCTATGGCGAGAAAAAAAACAATCCTAATTTTATAGAAAATATGTATCTAAATAATCCTTATGGTATAAGCAATCCCTCAATAAAATTGTATGACAAAAGTCACCACAGAATTAATCCTGATAAAGCATTAGCGCACGGCAAGCAGCCTTTTACAATATTTTTTACCATTCCGCGTTATTCATATGACATGCGCAATCAAAAATTACGTTTCAGTTTCTTGGTACCAACTAAGAAGCACTATGTCAAATATTCGCTTCTGCTAGAATAGGGAGAATAAAATGAAATTTTTGTGGTCACGTTTGAATAAATTATGGTTATTTTTAGCATTGGCAATAGGGTTAAGTATTAGCGTTGTACAATGTGCTGTTTCTGTGTCTAAATATATTTTTGCGACAAACTCACCTTATACTATGTGGATGTCAATAGATGGATTTACTTTTGTACCTACTATATTTTTTATCTTGTTACCTTTAATAGCAAGTTTACCTGCCAGTACATTATTAAAAGAAGATTTTACCAACGGCTATTTTTATAAATTAAAGATGGAGAAGTCCATTAAACAAATCTTGTTAGGATACCTAGAAATCGCATTTATGACAGGTTTTATTGTGATCGCTGTTCCTTTACTGTTTAACTTCTTATCTTGGTTTATGATATTACCTAATATTAAGCCCGATAACTTACTTAATATTAATATTGGTTCTATGAATTTTACTATGCTGTTTGTCTCCCTTTATTATTCCCATCCGTTTGTCCACGCTATTTTGTCAATTATATTTTCTTCTCTTTGGGGTGGATTGTTCGCTGTATTCGCAATGGTTACTTCTTTGTGGATTAAAAATAAGTTTGCTGCCATGTGTACAGGTTTAGTTTTGCAAATAGTTTTATTATTAATGAACGCAACTATCCATTTGCCATATCTCATAAGTTATTCACCGGCTGATTTCTTACGTGAACTCCCTGGAATTATGACTAACATCTATGTGGTGGTGTTTATGACTGCAATATTATTACTTTATTGTATGATTATGTTTTATTTGGATGAAAAACGATTAGCAGAGTTATAAAAGGTGAAAGTAAAAAGGATTAAGTCCAAATGTAGAACTTAATCCTTTTTAATATGCTTTGATTCTGTTAAGTGGCCAATAGCGATACTTGACAACACCTTCAATTTTACTTCTAGGGATTGCTCCTATATAACGACTATCTTTTGAAACACTCCTATGATCCCCCATTACAAAATATGAACCTTTGGGAACTTTGTTAGTACTTTTCATTTCTTTTAATTGAGAAGGGGAATAAATACTTTTATATTCTTTTGTTCTTGCTAAAGAACGAATTGAAAAGTCAGCAGTATAAGAATATTTAGTACCATAAAAGCCGTCTTCATTATCCGTCAGCTTAAATCCAGGTTTTAAATAGTCTTGGTTTATTTTTTTGCCATTAACATAAATCTTATTATTTTTTCCAGTAACAGTTTCACCCGGCAATCCTATAATTCTTTTTATATAAAAGGAATTACGTTCATCCGGAGCCTTTAAAATGACAATTTCATTTCGTTTCAATTTGCTATTGCGATTAGCTATAACTCTTTCTTGATTTTCAAAAGTTGGTTGCATCGAGATGCCAGACACGGAACATTTGACTATTAAATATTTTGTCAGTAAAAAATTAATTAAAATAAAAATCGCAAATAAGACTATTGTATATTTTAAAAAATCATAAAATTGTTTTGTCTTCTCATTTTTTTCGTTATTCTGATTATTTGCCATAAGTAAGTCCTTACAAATAAAATTACATATTAATATAACTAGCCTGTGGTTAATAGATAAATTATAGGCAGATAAATAATTAAAAGTCAAAATAATCTGAAAACCAACCTAAAATTAAACAAATAACCTATTTAGATGATACAAACTTCTCCAAATTTTGGAGATCATAATCTATATCAGATCATAAGGCTATTTCTGTTTTTATTGTAGATAGCAAGTGATAGTTATAAAAAATTTGCATTCAAAAAAGAACCAGTACAAAACAAAAAGGACTAACTTCGTTAAATATCGGAAGTTAATCCTTAATTGAAATCTATTAAACAGAGTAAAAAGTATTTAGAATGGTCTCGTTAAAGCCAGCATACTATTAACTTTTAATTCATCAGCTGGAAGAAACCAACTATTCTGTTGATTCTTTAAGGTGAGTGTAATTTGTTTAACCTCTTGCAGGCTGGCTGTATTTGAACTATTAATTTGCTTTGCATATGCTAAAGCTGCATCATATGTTTCATGTCTGTATTGCTGATAATTCTCACTTGCTTTAACTTTTTCATCTTGACTGATTGCTTTTTGCAGGTCTTGTTTATCAGTTTCAGTAGATACCTTGGCGTCTGCCTTGGCTTCATCTACTGTATTAACAGGCTTTAACAATGGTCCAGAAACAAATTCGCTGTCAGCTGCTTTAACAAAAGTCATACTGTCTTTGTTAATTGTCTGGAGAGAAATGTCACTCACAGTTGTATTTGGAGCAAGGTGGTAATATAACTCAGCCTTGTTTTCCTTGTTATTCCAAATGTATAGTTCCTCATCAACGGGTATGAAAGTGCCTTTAGCAAAAGAAGTAGTTGCACCGTTTATTGCCGTTAGGTTTGAACGAGCCTGTCCGTTGGCATCATAAGCATCGATATTCTTGCTGGCAGAAACATAAGTAAAATATGTATAGTTAAGAAGCTGCTGTCTTGGCTTTTTATTTACTATAGATGTGGCGAAAAAGCCTGTCTTTGTTCCGCTTATGCGATAACTAGCTCTGTATGATGGTCCAGACAATACTTGAGAGACGCGATCAACTTTGACCTTTTCTCCAGGTTTAATACTTGTACGCTCTTTACCGGTGCCAACCTGTATAGCACTAGTTGTATTAACTTTCACACTTACATCAGTTGTGTAAAGTGGTTTATTATCTATCTGCCCAACATTGGCCGCATTAACATAGCCGCCAGCTCCAATACTATAGTAGTATTTGCCGCCAATTTTTTCATAGGGGAGCCATGACTGATTATAGTTATCATCATTGACTAGGAAATACTGCTTGCTATTCCGGTCAATTTTTTCTACAGAACCAGAGTATTTCAAAGGGGTACCTTTGCGCAAATGCGTATTCTTTTTACTGCCACGGAATTTGTATAGCCGTTTACCATTCTTATCGTAAACATAAGAATTGTAATTGAGCTCCAAGTTGCCATCTTGTACCTGCTTGTTAACAACACCGACATTAGCCGCCTTAACGTAGGCACCACCGGTTAAAGGATAGTAGCTTTTACCATTAATCGAAGTTGTTTTGGCACTACCGTTTACAGTGGTGCCCATACGCAATGTCCCTTTACCGTTATAATAGGTGCGCTTGCCCTGAGCCGTATAAACATAAGAATTATGATTCAACGTGAGAGTATCAGTCTTAGCAGCTAATACTTCTGTATTGCTTGGCATTACTGCGGGTAGCATAGGACTAATAGCAAGAATGCTTGCTATGGAAGCATAAAC